>NZ_JAMYPF010000007.1:0-287622 GCF_040320205.1 Mesorhizobium sp. M0761 | reverse complement strand
GCAGTAAGCCAGTGTCAGGCGCAACAGGTCGCTCGCCGACCTGACGCCGCGCGGGCGCAGGAACGCCTTCGTCTCGCGGGCACTTCCTGCGATCAACTCTTCGCCGCCCAGAAGCTCAATCGTCTCGGCCCAGCCGTCATCAACAAGCGATTCGTGTGTCATCGCAGCGTAGAATCACACCCGATTCCGCAAGGCAATACCTATCTTAGCGCCTATGCCCTCAAGGGGGAGATGGCCGGCAGGCCAGAGGGGGTCGCCGCGCATAGAACGCCGACCTTCTCTTTGCTGCAAACGACGTTGCGTCAGGACGTACCGACCCCCTCCGTCGCCTTCGGCGACATCTCCCCTCGAGGGGGAGATTAGGTCGCTCTACCCATCGGGTTAGCTTGCCACGCACCCGTTCATCGTCTATCGCCGATGAACGATGGCAGACTCGCTCGCTGAACCAGACCACGCAAACTGCGCACCGCCCCAAAGCCGCGCCGTTGCCGCTCGCTTCGCCGCACTCTCGCACCCGGCGCGCATTGAGATCCTTAGACATCTGTCGGCCAGCCGCTCCTGCTGCTGCCGTGAGGTTGTCGACCATCTCGACCTCGCGCAGTCGACGGTCTCCCAGCATCTGAAAATCCTGGTCGAAGCAGGCTTGGTCCGCTTCGAGCCCGACCGCCAGCGCTCGCGCTATCAACTCGACCGCGCCGCGCTCGCCGACGTTTCCGCATCGCTGACCGCACTCGTCAATTCCTGCTGCTCCGGCCGCTGATTTCTCACCCAAAAGGCAAGACAAGTGGCAGAAAAAACCGTTTCCGATAGCTCGACCTTCAGCACCTTGCGCAATCTGTGGCCCTATATGTGGCCGGCCGACCGCGCCGATCTCAGGGCACGCGTCACCTGGGCAACGCTGCTTCTGGTCGTTGCCAAGCTGACACTGGTTGCCGGGCCGTACTTCTTCAAATGGGCGACCGATTCTCTGGCCGGTGACGCCAAATCGCCGCCGCCGCTGCCGTCCTTCCTGCTGGCGCCGGTGATGCTGGTCGTCGCCTACAATGTCGTGCGGCTGGTGCAACTCGGCTTCAACCAGCTGCGCGATGCGCTGTTTGCCCGCGTTGGCCAATATGCGGTGCGCCAGCTCGCGTTCCGCACCTTCGTTCACATGCACCAGCTGTCGCTGCGCTTTCACCTCGAGCGCCGCACCGGCGGCCTGTCGCGCATCATAGAGCGCGGCACCAAGGGCATCGAGACGATCGTGCGCTTCATCATGCTGAACACGGCGCCGACCATCCTCGAATTCGCGCTGACCACCGGCATCTTCGCCTACACCTATGGCTGGAAATATGTGGTCGTGGTGGCGGCCACGGTGTGGCTCTACGTCTGGTTCACGGTTCGCGCCAGCGACTGGCGCATTTCGATCCGCCGCGACATGAACGACAGCGACACCGACGCCAACACCAAGGCGATCGACTCGCTGCTCAACTACGAGACGGTCAAATACTTCAACAACGAGGGTATGGAGGCTGAGCGCTTCGACCGTTCGATGACGCGCTATGAAATGGCGGCGACCAGAATATGGACCTCGCTCGGTTGGCTGAATTTCGGCCAGGGCATCATCTTCGGTCTCGGCACCGTCATCGTCATGTGCATGTCGGCGCTGGAGGTGCAGGCCGGCACGCAGACGGTCGGCGATTTCGTCTTCATCAACGCCATGCTGATGCAGCTTGCGGTGCCGCTCAATTTCATCGGCTTCATCTACCGCGAAATCCGCCAGGGGCTGACCGACATCGAGCAAATGTTCGACCTGCTCGATGTGCCGCAGGAAATCACCGACAAGCCCGATGCCAAGCCACTGGCTGTTACAGCCGGCAAGGTCGAGTTCCGCGACGTGCACTTCGCCTACGACCCCAGCCGCAAGATTCTGAAGGGCGTCTCCTTCGAGGTTCCGGCCGGCAAGACGGTGGCCATTGTCGGTCCGTCCGGCGCCGGCAAGTCGACGATTTCGCGGCTCTTGTTCCGCTTCTACGACGTCCAGGGCGGTCAGGTGCTGATCGACGGCCAGGATGTCAGGGATGTGACCCAGCAGAGCCTGCGCGGCGCGATCGGCATGGTGCCGCAGGACACCGTGCTGTTCAACGACACCATCGCCTACAACATCCGTTACGGTCGCATCGGTGCCAGCGAGGAAGACATGCAGAAAGCCGCCGAGCTTGCCCAGATCGGCCCGTTTATCGAACGGCTGCCGGAAGGTTATCGCTCGATGGTCGGTGAGCGCGGGCTAAAGCTGTCGGGCGGCGAAAAGCAGCGCGTGGCGATTGCCCGCACGATTTTGAAGGCGCCGCCGATCCTGATGCTCGACGAGGCGACCTCGGCGCTGGACAGCCACACCGAACAGGAAATCCAGGCCGCCCTCGACCTGGTCAGCAAGGGCCGCACCACCATCGTCATTGCGCATAGGTTGTCGACGGTGATCACCGCCGACGAGATCATCGTGCTCAAGGACGGCGAGATCGCCGAGCGCGGCACCCATGCCGAGCTGATGCAAAAGCATGGCCTCTACGCGTCGATGTGGGACCGCCAGCGCGAAGCGACAGAAGCCGAAGAGAGGCTTCGAGTTGCACGCGAGAGCGATGAGCTGGGTGTGGTTGTGCGCAGGCGGACTTCGGAGGTGAGCTAGGCGGCGGAGCGCCGATCTCCCCCCTTGAGGGGGAGATGTCGCCGAAGGCGACAGAGGGGGTCGCAGCGCGTGGAGCGCTAACCTTCATCGGTCGCAAGGGGGGCGCATCCAGTCGAACCGACCCCCTCTGGCCTGCCGGCCATCTCCCCCTCAAGGGGGGTGATATGCAGCGTCGTCGCCATCATCACCACCGAAAATTTCCCCTTGACCTCAACCTAAGTTGAGATCGCAAACCCGTTCCTGAGCCACCGAACCCAAGTCGTTCAAGAACGGAGACAGATTCAAATGGATAAACTTGCCGAGGCAGCCGTGTTCAGGGTCGACAAATTCGTCGTTCCTGCCGAGGCCCGTGAAGAAATCCTTCGCAAGGTCAGGGCAACGCATGAACTGCTGCGCCTGCAGCAAGGCTTCGTCCAGGATTTCGTGCTCGAGCAATTTTCGGGTCCGGGCGAGTTCAACCTGGTCACCATTGTCGAATGGGAAAACCAGGCGGCCGTCGACAATGTCGTGCCGATCGTCAAGGCGGCCCACGAGCGGGCGGGCTTCAACCCGCAGGAGACCATTGCCCGGCTGGGTGTGAAGGCCGATATCGCCAACTATCAGCGTCTGCCTGAGATGTAGGAGGGCCAGCCCGTGCCAGGTGCTGGCGCCTCGACGCTCAGCACCTGGCCGGTGCGGGCATCGCTGATCATGTTCTCGAAACCACGCCATTCGGCGGCGACGATGAACAGTGTCGTGCCATCCGGCCCGCCCAGCATGCAGGCAAAGCAGCCGCGATCGGCATCGACTGTCTGCAACACCTCGCCACCTTCGCGCACCCGCACACAGCGTTTGTTGGGAACATCCGCATACCAGGCAGTTCCTTCGGCATCGAGGCAGACGCCGTCGGGAAAGCCATCGAGATCGGCCCAGACCCGGCGGTTGGAAAGCCCGCCATCCTCCGCGATATCGAAGGCGGTCAGCCGGTTGGCATGCGACTCCGCCACGATCAGTGTCCTGTTGTCCGGCGTCACCGCCATGCCGTTGGCGAAAGCGATGTTCTTGGCCACTTGTCGAACCGAGCCGTCCGGCGTGATCAGCACGATGGTGCCGGGCCCGAAATGCTCGCCCGGTGCAGGCGCCGACCCGCCGCCATTGACATAGATGTTGCCGCGCCCGTCGACGACGATCTCGTTCCACGGGCTGTTTGACAGCGACCGAAGATCGGAATGGGTGGCCAGCGTTCCATCCGCCTCCTGCCGCAGCAACAAGCCATCCCGACCCGAGACGATCAGCAATCGGCCATCCGGCAACCAGTCGATCGAATAGGGCAGGATGGCCGGCACGGTGAGCATCACCTGGTTCCCGCCGTCCTCATCCACCGCGACGATCTCTCCGGTTCCCCAGTTGCAGAGCCACAGGCGTCCGTCGTGCCAGCGGGGAGACTCTCCGAAAGCGAGGCCGGCGGCAACGAGACGCGTCTGGTTCAGCATTTTGGGGTAACTCCTTGTTGGGTGCGCAATCATGGCAAGGAACCATGATCGCCGTCTCACCAAGGACGGGTGAGGGGTGGTTTTGCCGACAGCAAGCCTACTTTTTCTCCGTCAGGAAGAACGTGCCATCGGCATGGCCGTTGGCACCGCATGACAGGGGCTCCGATCTGCCATCCTTGCCGGCGCCGCTCTGCTCGACGACAAGCGCATCGCCGTCGCGTCGGAAGGTAAAGACAAAACCGGTTGGGTTGTCGTTGTCGACGGCACGGTCGACCAGCCGCAGAGTGTTGCGCTCCTCGACCGTGCCGTCGATCTCGCATGACCCACTTCCCGAGACTGGATTGGAAACGACATCTTCCGAGATTTCGACCTTGCCTCCGCCAACAGCCTTGATGTCGACGCTGCCGCGCACGCTGCTCCATGTGCCGATCAAACCTGCATCGGGGGGCTTGCGTATGCCGGACAGGAAGGTTGCGCGGTCGCGCAGGAATTCGCCGAGATCGAAAGTCTGCTGGTCCTTGGGCGTGTTCTCGTTGAAACCGGCGATCTGATCGCGATAGGCGATGAAATCGCTTTGGTCGTCCCGCAGCGCCTTGCCGGCATGAGCATCGAGCCTCTTCAGCAGCGCGGCATAATTCTTCGCGAGGTCGGCATCGGCTTGCGCCAGGACCGGATCGGCGCAAATGGCCTTTTCCGCCACGCTGGCGGCCTTGGCGCAGTCGAAGGATGGCTTGCCTTGCGCAACTGCGTGGTCGCTCGCTGCCACAAGTACGGTCAAAACGGCACCCACGGCTGACGATCGTATGGCAACAAGATACGTTTTGCCTGAATTTGGCGCCATGGAAGTCGGCCTTTTCGCCGCGCGTTCAGCCGGCGTTGGCCCGAATTCTGGCGGCAAAGCAGCCGACAGGCAAGCACGTCACCGTTTCTGCCGGCTGCGGACGATGCGGCCTTGCCCAATGTTGCGTTGCGGCAGCGGAGCCTTTCCGGTATTGAGGCCGGACCTGAAACAGGGACCGCCCCCATCCCATGAGCCCCATCCGATGAGCCTTGTCGATTCGATCAAGAATGCCTTCGTTCCGATCCATCGCGAGGGCTATCCGTTCATTGCCGCCTTTGGTGCGGGCACGCTGTTCCTCGGCTATTTCTCCTCGGTGCTGTTCTGGATCGGCCTGATCCTGACCGCCTGGTGCGTCTATTTCTTCCGCGATCCCGAGCGTGTCACCCCGGTCGACGACCGGCTGGTGGTTAGTCCCGCCGACGGTGTCATCTCGGCGGTCGGCCCGGCCGTGCCGCCGCGCGAGCTTGGCCTCGGCAACACCGAGATGACCCGCATCTCGGTGTTCATGAACGTCTTTTCCTGCCATGTGAACCGCGCTCCGGTGCGCGGCCGCATCACCAAAATCGAGCACCGGCCGGGCAAGTTCCTCAATGCCGAACTCGACAAGGCAAGCTCGGAGAACGAGCGCAACGGGCTGGTCATAGACAGTCCCAACGGCATCGTTGTCGCCGTGCAGATTGCCGGCCTGGTGGCGCGCCGCATCGTCTGCTGGGCCGAGACGGGCGGCTCCATTGCCGTCGGCGAACGCTTTGGCCTGATCCGCTTCGGCTCGCGCGTCGACGTCTTCCTGCCGTCGACCGCGGTGCCGCGCGTCGCCGTCGGCCAGACGGCGGTCGGCGGCGAAACCGTGCTCGCCGAATTCGGCGGCGTCGCCGCAACCCCGCTCGTCAGGATTTCGTAAGCGGTGGGCGCGCCGTTCAAAAAGTTCGAGGCCCATGGCAGCGGCGGCCCGCGCATCCGCGAAATTCCGATGCGCATGGTGCTGCCCAATCTGGTCACCGTGCTTGCCATCTGCGCCGGCCTGTCCGGCATCCGCTTCGGCTTCGAGGGCCGTTTCGAGCCGGCCGTGGTGATGGTGCTGCTCGCCGCCTTCCTGGACGGCATAGACGGGCGCCTGGCGCGCATGTTGAAGGCGACATCCAAATTCGGCGCGCAGATGGATTCGCTGGCCGACATCGTCAATTTCGGCGTCGCACCGGCACTGGTGCTCTATGCCTTCCTGCTCGACCGCGCCGGCTCATTCGGCTGGATCGCAGCCCTTCTGTTCACCATCGCCTGTGGCCTGCGGCTGGCGCGCTTCAACGTGCTCGACGAAGACCATGACCGGCCGATCTGGCAGAGCGAATACTTCGTCGGCGTGCCGGCGCCGGCCGGCGCCGTGCTGGTCATGCTGCCGCTCTATCTGTCCTTCCTGCGGCTCGGTCTCGAGCCGGACCGCCTGACGGCATTCGTCGCCACCGGCTTCACTGTGCTGGTCGCTTTCCTGCTGGTCAGCCGGCTGCCGGTCTATTCCGGCAAAAGCCTGAAAGTGCCGGGCGACAAGGTGCTGCCGATCATCCTGGCGGTCGTTCTCTACGTCCTGCTGTTGATGACCTATCCCTGGTACACGCTGACCGCCTCTGTCGCAGGCTATCTCATCTTCCTGCCTTTCAGCGTGCGGGCGTATTCGAAGCGCGCCAAGCGCGAGGGCGAAAAAGTGCCGCCGTCGGATATTGGGTAGTTGTTATCTCCCCCCTTGAGGGGGAGATGTCGCCGAAGGCGACAGAGGGGGTCGGTACGCCCCGGACGCGACCTCGTTTGAGCGAAGAGGACGTCGGCGCTTCACGCGAGGCGACCCCCTCTGGCCTGCCGGCCATCTCCCCCTCAAGGAGGGAGATACGCTAAGCCGCCAGGCCCAGCCCCAGCTTCTCGATCGCCAGGTTCCGCGTCGAGACATAATCCGTCTTGCCGGAACCCAGCACCGGGATCTCCCCGACCTTGACGATGTCGTTGGGCACCATCAGTTCGGCCGCACCTGCCTTCTTGCCGAAGGCGCGCAGTTCTTCCGGATCGGCGTCGTCGGCGGTGGTGACCAGCACGATGCGCTCGCCGCGCCTCTTGTCCGGCACCGCCACCGCGGCGTGGCGCTCTTCCGGCCACAGCGACTGCACCAGCATCTCGACGGCGCCCAACGACACCATCTCGCCAGCGATCTTGGCGAAGCGTTTTGCCCGGCCGCGAATGGTGATGAAGCCTTCGCGGTCGACCGAGACGATGTCGCCGGTGTCGTGCCAGCCGTCCAGCGGCTGCAATTCGCCGGGCCGATCAGCGGTCATGTAGCCCATCATCAAATTCGGCCCGTCCAGCCACAGGCGGCCGGCACCCTCGATACCCTCGACCGGTTCGAGCTTCATGCGCATCGCCGGCAACAGCCGTCCGACCGTGCCGTCGCGACCATGGATGGCGGTGTTGACGGCGACGACGGGAGCGGCCTCCGTCAGCCCGAACCCCTCGATGATCGAGGCATCGAAGCGCTCGCGATAAACGCGCCGCGTCTCCGGCTTCACCGCTTCCGCGCCGGCGACGACGAAGCGCAGGCTGGAGAAATCGCCATCCTTGGCGGTGCGGGCATAGTTGGCAAGGAAAGTGTCGGTGCCGAACATGATGGTCGGCTTCACCTTGCGGGCGATCTCCGGGATGATCTTGTAGTGCAGCGGCGAGGGGTAGAGGAACAGTTTCACCCCGGTCACCAGCGGCAGGATGGTACCGCCGGTCAGGCCGAAAGAGTGAAAAACCGGCAGCACGTTGAGCAGGATGTCGGACGGCGAAATGGTAATGCGCGCCTCGGCCTGCATGGCGTTGGCGTGGAGATTGCGGTGCGACAGCACCACGGCCTTGGGCGTGCCTTCCGAGCCTGAGGTGAACAGGATTACCGCCGGCTTGGCCGCATCCTGCCGCTGCAGCGGGAAGCGCCACAGCGCGGCTGCTGCGAGTTTCTCCAGTGTGGTGACGCTTGCGCGCACATCCTCCAGCCACAGCATTTTGGCGCCGCCGGCCTCGACCGCGGCGATGATGTCGGCAAGCGCCGCCTTCTCGACGAAGGCGCGCGAGGAAACCACCGTTCGGATGACTGCGGTGCGCACCGCGGCGGTGACGCTGGCCGGCCCCGCCGTGTAGTTGATCATCGCCGCCACACGGGCTGCCGAGAGCAGGCCGACGAAGGACAGCACCACGCCATTGGCGTTGGGCAGCAACACCCCGACCGCTTCGCCGGGTGACGTTATAGCCTCGAAACGGCGGCCGAGAACGCGCGCGCCGATGAACATCTTTCGATAACTGAGCGAGCCGCTGATCACATCCTCGATGATCGGATGCGAGGCGCTGGTGCGATCGGCGGCATCGCGCATGGCCAGGAACAGGCCGCGATAGAGGTTGCTGCCATAAAGCCGCGCCTCGGCGATGCGGTCGAACAACGCATTTGTGTTGGAAGCCTGGTCGGGGTTGCGCGCCACCAGTTCGGCAACCGTCATCGGCTCCAGCACGCTGATCGAGAGTTTTGGGAACCAGTGGCGGGGCGCCCGATCCTTTGGCGTCAGAGAAACCGGCAGGTCGCGCGCGCCGGCGACGAAGATCGGCACGATGCGGGCGTCAGCCTGCATGGCGATGCGGGTGACGGCGCGGAACAGGCGAAACGCCTTCACATCGGGCTCGACGTCATCGGGCAGATAGACGGCAAGCCGGCCTTTACCCTTCAGCACCCTGACCAGCCGCCGGCTGACGAAGAGATGCTCGGCGTTGAAGGCGATGGTGCGGCCAAGCTCGCGCCATGGCTCCAGCCAGGGCGAGCGCGCCGAGGCCTCGTCGAGAATGTGCAGCGTGTCGTCGGGCAGCAGCGACAGCATCATCGCCGGCTCGAAGCGCGACTGGTGCGAGACCACATATATCACTGGCGTCGGCGCGTTGCGGGCAATGCGGATGCGCCGGTCCTCGATCCGGTAGGCAAGCTTGAACGGCACATAGAGCAGCGCCTGGGTAAAGCGCAGGTCGAGACGAAAGGTCTCGATCGCGCCAATCAGCAGCCAGGCCAGAACGAGGCCTGCAAGCAGCGCCAGTGCCAGGATCATGCCGCGTCTCTCCCAACGGTCCGGTATGCGGCTCTTCGTCCGCTTGGAGAGCAGAGGGTAGCGCAATGGGGGGCAAGGTCAATGCGCGGGTGCGAGGGAGCGGTGTTCCACCTGACCTCACCAGGCAATGATCCAAACGCAGACCTTGAAATATTGCGACACGTGTCGTAAATAAAGCGACACGTGACGGAGAGGTAATATGGCCAGTTCCCCGGTGGGTTTTGCCGAGGCACCGCATATGGAGCCGGAGTTCGAACGGATGGTCGACCTGTTTGGTGGACGGAAGGTTCTTGGATTCTCGGTAGCCAGTCCTCTTGAGGCACATGAAATGATCCTGCATGGAATTCCGGGCCAGGCGCTCGAAAGCCTCGTCAGGCATCTGATGGTCATTGATCCCGCCGATGCGTTTGAGACCGCGTTCGGCATGAGCGAGCGGACATTTCAGCGGCGCAAATCGGATCACTCCAAGACCCTCAGTCGGGAGCAAGGTTCCAGAACCTGGAACTTCGCCAAGCTCCTGACAAAGGCCACGTCCGTGCTCGGGACTCAGGAAGAAGCGGAAAAATGGATGATCGAGCCTGCCATGGGTTTGGACAATCGCCGGCCGATCGATCTGCTGGCCACGGCGGCGGGCACTGCGCTTGTGCAGGAGTTTCTTGAGCGGCTCGACTATGGTGTCTACGCGTGACGCCTTTGCCGGGCTCCCTCGGAACAGGGCAGGTTTTGGGCTGGAGGCTTGATCATAGACGCTTCAAGGCGAGCTGGGACAGTGGCGAAGGAGCCTTCAAGCTTGGGGGAAGGTGGAACAGCAAAGGGATCAGAGCCGTATATGCGTCCATCGACCCGTCGACCGCCATCTTGGAGGTGGCGGTCCACAAGGGGTTTCGCACGCTGGATGCTGTCCCTCACGTGCTGACGGCATTCGACATCGTCGATCCATCAGAGATTTATGTGGTCCAAACCGACGATATTCCGAACGCGAACTGGCTGCGTCCCGGCATCCCAGGCGCGGGACAGCAGCAGTTCGGCGATGGTCTGCTGGCAAAGCATCCGTTCTTTCTGATCCCCAGCGCGGTATCCCAGCACAGCTGGAACCTGGTGTTCGATCCCAATCGGGCGGCAGGCCTTTATAGCTTGCATCTCCGGGAGGATTTCGCGCTTGATACAAGGCTTCATCCTCCCGCTGGGTAGCAATCAGGCCGTGGCCTTCAGCCGCCCACTGATGAACCGGAACTCCTGCGACTTGCCGCCATAACCGTAAGCAGCGGCCGGGACTTCATGCACGAAGGCATAGCTTTCCTCGTGCACACCACCCAGCAACTTACCAAAGGCCTCAAAGATCGCCTTCAGATAAGCCTCCAGTTCCAGCTTGGTGTTGGTGCCGTCGACCACCTTGATGTCGAGCCAGAAGGTGTTGGCGCCATGCTCCGCCAGCGATTTGCCGCCGGCGAACCAATGCTGCGGGTCGACATAGGTGACGGCGACGGCGGTAATCGTCGGGTCCTTGCGCAGATGGGTTGCCGTCAGTTCGGCGATTTCATTGGCGATTGTGGCGGACAGCTTGGCGTCGGGCTTGCCGGTGACGCTGATGTTGATGATGGGCATTTTTCTCTCCTTCGTTTGAGCGGCGTCTGTTTGCCGTTGGAGAGACAATGCCATCATCTTTGAATCAAAAAAATCGAATTGTTTCGAACAAAAGGTTCTGTATTATCGAAGCATGCAAGCTCTCGATCCCGATCTGCTCAAAACCTTCCTTGCCTTTGTCGATGGCGGCTCGCTGGCTCAGGCTGCGTCTGCTGTCGGCCGCTCGCCCTCGGCGGTGACCGCGCAGATGCAGCGTCTGGAGGAGATCGTCGGCGAACCGCTGCTGGTGGCGCAGGGGCGCGGGCGCGGGCTGACGCCGGCCGGCGAGGATCTTGTCGGTCATGCCCGCCGCATTCTTGCCGTGCACAGCGAGGCCTGGCTGGCGCTCAAGGGCGCGCGTGCCGCTGGTCGCGTCGCCATCGGCACGACACAGGATTTCGCCGATAGCGGCCTGCCGGAGCTGCTGCGCGCCTTCGCGACCAGCCATCCGCGCGTCAGGGTCGAACTCCGCGTTGGCCGTTCGGCCGAGCTTGGCGAGGCGCTGCAGGCCGGGCAGCTCGATCTGGCCGTTGTCATGCGCAAGACGCCGGCCAATGACGAAGTCGGGCTGTTCAGTGAGCCGATGCTGTGGCTGTGCTCGCAAAAAGGGCTTGCCGTGCGGGAAGAGGAATTGCCGCTGGCGCTGCTCGACCCCTATTGCGGCTTTCGCGAAGCAGCACTCGCGGCCCTCGATGCTGCCGGCCGCCGCTACCGCATCGCCGCCGGCAGCGCCAGCCTTGCCGGCTTGCGTACGGCGGTCAATGCCGGCATCGCGCTGACCTTGCGCACCGCCCGCTTTGCCCATTCAGGCATTGCCGAAGCACCGCGCGAATTCGCCCTGCCGCCGGTGCCGACAGCGCAATTCGCGATAAAACTCGGCCAGGGCGCTGAGCGGCCGGCGCGCGATCTTGCCATCCTGCTCAGCGACAACCTCGCCTTGCCCGGCTTTGCCGGCTGATGTCCAAAGAAAAAGCCGACCTTTACGGTCGGCTTTGAGGAGGACGGGTCGAGGGGTTTGGGGGGACTTGGGGGGTGACCCGTCGCACATAAAACTGCCTGATCCGCATGATGGTTCCATGACTTGGAAAATAATTATTGGGTTGCCGCACTTTTTCTCGCAGCCAGCCAGTCGCGCCCCGCATGGGCGAAAACCGCGC
The DNA here is from genome assembly GCF_040320205.1 of Mesorhizobium sp. M0761. Classification (NCBI taxonomy): domain Bacteria; kingdom Pseudomonadati; phylum Pseudomonadota; class Alphaproteobacteria; order Hyphomicrobiales; family Phyllobacteriaceae; genus Mesorhizobium; species Mesorhizobium sp. M0761. The sequence goes on along the minus strand of NZ_JAMYPF010000007.1, from coordinate 275,761 downwards.
ACAGTACTATGGCGCCGCCGATCAGGCTGGCGGCCGGCGCGATCTCGCCGAGGAACAGGAAGGCGAACAGGATCGCAAACGGCACTTCGGCGGCACCGAGAAGGCCGGACTCAGGCGCCGGGATCAGCCGCGAGCCTTCCGTCCACAGGATCGACGCCGCTGCGAACGATCCTCCGAAGGCGACGAGCAGCACGGCGTCGCGAGCAGAAATCGCCAGGGGGTCGGTGACGAACCAGCCGAGCACGAACAGCAGAAGCGCCGAGACTGCGCCCGCCCACACCACCGGCGTGTCGCGGAAGGCGCGCACCATGATCATGTAGAGCGCACTGCCGGCGGTCATCAGCAGCGCGAGCCCATCGCCAAACAGATGACCGCTGCCGAAGCCGGAGCCGACCATGATCGCTACGCCGCACAGCGAAACGGCGGCGGCGGCAAGCGTCTGCGCCCGGAACGGCTCGCGCACCAGCACGAAGGCGAGCAGCGCGGTGATGAAAGGCGCGGTGGCGTAGATGACCGCGACATTGGCGACATAGGTGAATTTGAACGCCGAGATGAAGGCGATGCTGGCCGCGGCGCCCTCGAGGGCCAGCAGCCAGCCGCGCCAGCCAAGCCGCAAGCTTTCCGGCCCGCCGGAGCGGCGCCGGCGCCACAGCACATAGAAGGTGATCAGGATCGCGCCGACAAAGCCGCGCCAGCAGGTGATGGTCAGCGGGTCGGCGTGGATCGATTTGGTCAGCACGCCGGTGAGGGCGAAGAAAGCCGCCGAGGCCGCCACCAGCATAATGCCGAGCGTACGCTCGGCAGCGGTATCTGTGGTGCCTGGGCCGTCGAGCGCTTCCGTCATCTCAGCAGCCTATCCGTCTTCTCCTGCCACCATGCTGTCAGTACGGGGGTACTCATAGCCGCTTGCGGAAATGCTCGTTGCCGATGATCAGCAGGCCGGCGCCGACGATCAACGCCGCCCCCAGAAACACCTCGCGACGCGGCACGTCGCCCCAGATCGCAAAGCCGAGCCCGAAGGCCCAGACCAATGAGGTGTATTCGAACGGCGCCACGATCGACACCGGCGCCCGCTTCATGCCTTCGAACAGCATAAATTGCGCCACGCCGCCGAGCGCGCCGACGCTGATCAAAAGCAGCAACTGGCGCCAGTCCGGCATCTGCCAGACCAACAGCGCCGGCACCGCGGAAAACACCAGGAAGTAGAAATTGTTGAGCACAAGCTGGATCAGCGTGCGCTCGGCCAGCGCCGTCTTGCGCAACAGCACCACGGCAATGCCCCACAGCACTGCCGCAGCCAGTACCAAGAGCATCGGCACGGACAAGCCGAGACGAGTGGGATCACAGGCGATGAAGACGCCGACGAAGCCGATGAACACCGCCAGCCAGCGCAACAGCGGCACCTTTTCGCCAAGCATCACCACCGACAGCACGGTGACGATGATCGGGGCGGCGTAATAGATGGTGGTGAGTTCGGCCAGCTGCAGGGAGCGGGCCGCGTTGTAGTAGCAGAGCCAGGCGCCGAGCGTGAAGGCGCTGCGCACCAGCATCGGCCGCACGATGGGCGAGCGCATTGTGTCGGCAAAGATGGGCGGTCCGCCGATTGCAGCACAGCCGATAAGCACAGCGATCGAGCGGAAGAACATGATCTGCCAGACGCTGATGCCGACGACCAGAAGCTTGATCGCGGCGTCCTGCGTCGAAAACAGGAAATAGGCGCAGCCGGTGAACAGGATGCCGGCAAGCACCCTTTCGCGGGTTTCCAGAATGGCAATATCGGCCATGCGGCGTGTCCGGCGCTGTCAAGAGGACGAAGAAGAAGCCTGCCCCAACAGGCTCCCATTGCAGGCTATACGGGCGAAAGCCTGCGGAGCGCTACGCCAGTGGCAAGCTTGCGTTGGCGCAGCCTGGCCGACAGCGTGGGCACGCCGTTCACTGTGTTGCCTGGTAGAGCTCCGAAGCGGCCTCCTTCAGGGCGCGCCGGCCGCCCGGCCTGAGATACATCATGTGGCCGCCCTCGATGACGTCGAGACGGATAGGTTTTGCCCCGCCGAGCGTCGGGATTTGGCTCACCAGATAGCGTGAGGCCAGATAGGGAGTGACCAGATCGGTGTCGCCGTTGACGATCACCACGCCGAGCGCCGGGTTGAGCGAGCGCGCCCGCTGCAGATCGTCCATCACCCCGGCATAGCCTTGCCGCGAGCCGCCATAGTCCCAGGCGTGGGTCACATCGCCATTGAGCAACCTGTAGCTGACATCGGTGCGAAAATTCAGCTCGTCGCGCGCATAACCGACAAAGGCCGAGGTCAGCGCCGGCACGCTGCGGTCGAGCACCGGATCCGGGCCGGCGCTGCGGGCGCTCTCCGGGGCCATGTCGCTGGTGGCGATGGTGCCGTCATACGGGCTGAGCACTTTGCCACTGGCGCGCTGGAATTCGCGCGCGAACAGGCCGGTCGGGATGCGGGCGGAATTGCGCTGCACGAGGTCGAGCGGCAGGCCGGTGATCTCGGCCACGCGCTGGCTGGCCAGCCGCCCGCCCTGTTCCAGCCCGCCGGTCAGAGCCGTGAGGTAGTCGCCCAGCGCATACTTTTCGACCTCGGCGACCTTTTCGCGCAGTGCTTCGCCGCTGAGGCCTTCGCTGCGCAGGCGCACCGCCGCCATCGAGGGCAGTTCCAGCGCCCAATGCAGCGGCTGGAATTCGTCGGGCAGCACCAGCGTGAACTCCAGTGCAGGCGAGATCAGCACGATGCCGTTGGGGCTCAGGCCGACATCTTCCTGCAGGGTCCTGGCGAGAAGTGCCGCGCGGAACCCGCCATAGCTTTCGCCGGCAAGGAAGAGCGGCGATCCGGTGCGGCCGTTCTGGGCGAGATAGAGCCGGATGAAAGCGCCGATCGAACTGGCGTCCTGGCTGACGCCCCAAAAATCTTTTGTGTCCTGGCCGGGGGCCTCGCGGCTGTAGCCGGTGCCGACCGGATCGACGAAGACGAGGTCGGTCATGTCGAGCCAGCTGTCGGGATTGTCGATCAGCTTTTGCGGCGGCGGCAGGAATTGGCCATCGGCGCCGGTCGCGACGACACGCGGGCCGAGTGCGCCGAGATGCAGATAGGCGGATGCCGCGCCCGGGCCGCCATTGAAGACGAAGGTGATGGGGCGAGCCTTCTCCGCGCCCGCCAGTGGCGGCAGCGTATAGGCGACATAGAAGATTTCCGCGGTGACCTCGCCCTTGCCGGATAGCAGTGACAGCGTGCCGGCCTTAGCCTGATAGTCCAGCTTGCGCCCGGCAATGGTGATTGAATGGCTGGTCGTCTGCGGTGCCGGCAGCAGCGACAGCACGCCGCCTGCCGGTGCGGGGCGCTCGGGCGTTTCGGCGACGACTGGCTGCGCGAAGGCTGCAAGCACCAACAGGGTAAGCGAGATCAGTTTCAGCTTGAACGGCATGATGCCTCCGCGGGAATGACTCTGCTTAGGTATGGCTCGGGCGGTCGAAGTCAAAGTAACTCTTCGCGAGCTAGCGTTCCTTCACGCCCCCTCTGTCCTGCCGGACATCCCCCACAGGGATGGAGATTGGATGTCGCGACCGCCTTCGCTAATCGCCGGCGTAGAAAGCGCCATCGGCGAAGCTGCAGATCTCCCCCCTGTGGGGAGGTGGCCGGCAGGCAGAGGGGGGCGCTGTCTCGCCAGCATATCAGTGCTATCAAAGCGCGACGGACTCGAAAAGGAATGCAACATGGACGCCACCGCACTCAAGGCCATGCAGGCACCGATCAAGGAGGCTTATCGCGACGATTCCTCGCGAGCGCTGATCACGCTTCGCGCCAAAGGCTCCATCGACGACCAGTCGATTGCCTGCAAGGTCGAGACGGGCAGGGCGCTGGCGGTCGCCGGCCTGCATCCGGCGACCGGCGGTTCCGGGCTCGAATTGTGTTCGGGCGACATGCTGCTCGAGGCGCTGGTGGCGTGCGCCGGGGTGACGCTGAAGGCGGTGGCCACCGCACTAGAGTTCAAACTCGGCGCAGCCACCGTCGAGGCCGAAGGCGATCTCGACTTTCGCGGCACGCTGGGCGTGGCCAAGGACGCCCCCGTGGGCTTTCGCGCCATCCGGCTGAATTTCAACCTCGACACGGATGAGCCGCAGGCGCGCATCGATTCGCTCATCAAGCTGACCGAACGCTATTGCGTGGTGTTCCAGACCATCAACAGCAAGCCGGAGCTGACGGTGAGTGCGCGCGCCTGATCTCCCCCCTTGAGGGGGAGATGTCGCCGAAGGCGACAGAGGGGGTCGGGCCGACTGGACGCGACGCCCTTTGTGCGGAAGGAGGTTGGCACTCTACGCGAGGCGACCCCCTCTGGCCTGCCGGCCATCTCCCCTCGAGGGGGGAGATTGCGCTACTGCGCCGCCGGCTCTTCCGCATCACCCTCATCGGTGAAAGGCGAGGCGCTCGGCACGCAGTTGACCGCCCAGCCGGCCGGCGTCGGCTGCTTCTGATATTCGGTGATGGCGTTGGTGCACTGTTCGCGGGTGTCGAAGGTGCTGGGCAGCACCACCATGCCGCCTTGCGGGCCGGCGATCACCAGGTACCAGACCAATGCTACGCTGGGAGCAGCCATGGGAATTCCTCGCTTTGCTGGGTGTCGGAGTCGGTTGACCCTAGCAACTCCCGGCTGATGGCGAAAGCAGGGCGATGGGGGAGCGGCTCGCCGGACCATCACAGACCCGTGAACGAACCGCTCCCGAGCCCGCTTAGTTCGCGGCAAAGCAGTAGAACAGGCCGTCGCCGCCGGTGCCTTTCAGCGCCTCCTGGCTGCAGCCGCCGCGCGAGGCATGCGAGGAGTTCCAGGATTTCGCCGCCGCCGACTCGTCAAGGCCGGTGCGGTCGTGGTGGCCCATCATCGCCGCGCCCTCCGCCCCGCTCAAGGTCCAGTCGCCGCAGGTCTGGTCGGCGATCTTGGTGCCGTCGGGCTTCGAGCCGGTCAATATGTCGTGCCGGTTCGGCTTGTCGCCGCGGCCATTGACCACCTCGCCCTTTTCGTTGAGCGCCGTCTGCTTGGTGATGGCGTTGGCGTCGCTGTGCAGCGAGGCGACGTCATCGGCAATCTTCTCGCCCTTGGCGTTGACCCAGGGACCCTTGCCGATACGGTCGCGCGCATCGACATTGGCGCTCGAGAGATAGGCGTGCCATTCCTTGCCGGTAACCCCAGCCGCTTCCGCCAGCGAGGCGCAATGCGCGTCGGCACCCTTGAGACCGCCGAGATCGGCGCCCTTGCCGGAACCGACGCTGGTGACGAAGAAACTCATCTTGGCGTCTTGCGCCAGCGCCACGCCGGCTGTGGCGGCAATCGCGGCGGCGGCAACGAGAAGAAGTCTACGCATGTCGGTCCTCCGGTTTCGAATGTCCTACATTCGAAGAAACGTAACTGGAGGCCTGTTTAATCCCGCTACAACCCGGTTTATTCCGGCTGCCGGTAGGCGACGAAGCGGTTGTTCTTGACCTGGAAGATCAGCCCCGTCTCTTTCATCTCGGGGCTCGCCAGCGGCACGATGCGTTTTGCCACCTCTGACGGGTGCGGCAGCGTTTCCGGATCCTCGCCGGGCGCGGCCTGCGCACGCATGGCGGTGCGGGTGGCGCCGGGGTCGACCGCATTGATGCGGAGCGCCAGGCTCTGCGTCTCATGCGCCCAGGAACGCGTCATGGCTTCCACCGCCGCCTTCGACGCCGCATAGGGCGCCCAGAAGGCGCGCGCCGAATGCGCGGAGCTGGAGGACATGAGAATGGCGCGGCCGGCGTCGGACAGCCTGAGCAGCGGGTCGACCGAGCGGATCAGCCGCCAGGTCGAGGTGACATTGATGGTCATTACCTTCTCGAAGGTTTTGGCCTCGACATGGCCGATCGGCGAGATGACGCCGAGCACGCCGGCATTGGCCACCAGAATGTCGAGCTTGCCCCAACGCTCGTGAATGGCCCCGCCCAACCGGTCGATGCCGGCCATGTCTGAGAGGTCGAGAGGCACCAGCGTCGCTTCGCCCTTGCCGGTTTTCGCGCGTTCGGCCTTGATCTGGTCATCGAGTTCTTCCAGCCCGCCGACGGTCCGGGCAACCGCAATGACATGGGCGCCAGCGGCGGCAAGTTCATTGGCGATGAAGTAGCCGATGCCGCGCGAGGCGCCGGTAACGACCGCGACGCGGCCGGAGAGGTCGAGGGTCATGCGAGCGCTTTCAAGGATAGCAGTTGGGCTTTACGCCCCGTTGTTCGCCAGCAGCGACAGCGTGCGCACATTGTCGTGGCCTTCGAAGTCGAGCAGGCGGGTCGGGTACTGGCCGGTGAAACAGGCGTCGCAGAATTGCGGCTGCTCATTGTCGCGGCTGGCTTCGCCGACGGCGCGGTAGAGCCCGTCAATGGTCAGGAAGCCGAGCGAATCGACACGGATGAACTCGGCCATTTCCTCGATCGACATGCGCGATGCCAAAAGCTTCGACTTCTCCGGCGTGTCGACGCCGTAGAAGCACGACGCGCTGGTCGGCGGCGAGGCGATGCGCATATGCACTTCCTTGGCGCCGGCGTCGCGCACCATCTGCACGATTTTCTGGCTGGTGGTGCCGCGCACGATCGAATCGTCGACCAACACCACGCGCTTGCCCTCGATCATCCGGCGGTTGGCGTTGTGCTTGAGCTTGACGCCCATATGGCGGATCGAATCGCCGGGCTGGATGAAGGTTCGGCCGACATAGTGGTTGCGGATGATACCGAGTTCGAAGGGGATGCCTGCCGCCTGGGAGAAGCCGATTGCCGCCGGCGTGCCGGAATCCGGCACCGGCACGACGATATCGGCCTCGACCGGGCTTTCCTGCGCCAATTCGGCGCCGATACGCTTGCGCACTTCGTAGACATTGCGGCCTTCGACCGAGGAGTCCGGGCGGGCAAAATAGACATATTCGAAGATGCAGAAGCGGGTCTTCTGCGGCTCGAAGGGGAACAGGCTCTCGATGCCCTTCGAGGTCACCACGACCATTTCGCCGGGCTTCAGGTCGCGCACGAAGCGGGCGCCGATAATGTCGAGCGCGCAGGTTTCGGAGGCCAGGATCCAGGCGCCGTCGAGGTCGCCGAGCACCAGCGGGCGGATGCCGAGCGGATCGCGGCAGCCGATCATCTTCTTGGAGGTCATCGCAACCAGCGAGAAAGCGCCTTCAACCTGACGCACGGCGTCGATGAAGCGCGAATTCAAATCGCGTTCCTTGCTGGTGGCAACGAGATGCAGCAGCGTCTCGGTGTCGGAGGTCGACGAGAAGATCGCGCCCTGTTTCTGCAGCGCGCGCTGCACGGTCATGGCGTTGGTGAGATTGCCGTTATGGGCGACGGCAAAGCCGCCATCGGCGAGTTCGGCGAAGAAGGGCTGGATGTTGCGCATGCCGGCGCCGCCCGTCGTGGCATAGCGCGTGTGGCCGATGGCACGGTTGCCTTGCAGGCTGTCGATGACGTGCTGCTTGGTGAAGGTGTCGCCGATCAGGCCGACATGGCGTTCGACATGGAACTGCGTGCCGTCATAGGAGACGATGCCGGCCGCTTCCTGGCCGCGATGCTGCAGCGCATGCAGGCCTAGTGTGACGATGGCCGCAGCGTCCTGCCGGCCGAAAATGCCGAACACCCCGCATTCATCGTGGAAATGATCGTCTGCTTCGGCGGAAAGGACGTCGTCCGCGTCTGCCTTCGAAACTGCCATGGGGCTCAAGCTCCGCTAAAATGGCCATATAGTGCGATAGCACCGCGAAAGCAACGCACGTCGTGCGCCGTTCACATCAAAGTCAGGCCGGAACTGCCGGGATGGCGCCTGTCAGGCACCATCCGTCCGTATCAGTTTGCCGGCGCGGCCGGAGCCGGAGCCGGAGCAGCGGGCGCGGGTGCGTTATCGGCCGGAGCGTCGGTCTCGTCGTCGGGCGCCGGCGTATCGTCACCGGTTGCCGGAGCATCCACCGCCGGTGCATCGGCCGCCGGAGGCGTCTCGGCTGCCGGCTGATTCGGATTGAGCTTCTTCAGGATGGCGTTTTCCGGATCTTCGGGCAGCAGGCTTTCCAGCTTGGCGCCGATGGTCTCGAGCAGCGGCTTCGACTTGGCGTTGGCGATCCAGGCAGGGGCCTTGGCGCCGGCCAGCCAGTTGAAGAACAGCAGCGCCACGGCGACGACGAGGACGCCGCGCGCGGCGCCATAGAGGAAGCCCAGCGTACGGTCGAGCGCGCCGATCCTGGAATCGATGATCCAGTCGGCAAGCTTCATGGTGATGACGGAAACGACGATCAGCGCGATGAGGAAGACGATGCCGGCGGATGCCGCCATGGCGATCTTGTCGCTTTCGACATAGGGCTGAACGTAAGGCAGCACCGGCTTGTAGAAGAAGAATGCCGCCGCGGCGGCAGCCGCCCAGGACACGACGGACAGGATTTCGCGTGACAGGCCGCGAACCATGGCGAGCATCGCCGAGACCAGGGTGAAGCCGACGAGAATTCCGTCCAGCAGCGTAATCGGCATGTCATTCGCCCCACTCAGATTGTCTTTTCACGGCTCGGGCGAGCCGCGTCAATCTTCCACGTCGACACGGCTGCGCCGTGAGCCGGCTATGCGTGCGACGAGATCGGCAAGTTCGGTCGGCTGGAAAGCGCCGGCCCCGATCCCCCCGACAACCTCCTCGCTGCCCAAGGGCAGAACCGCACTTCCAAAACCCAGCTTTTCGGCCTCTTTAAGGCGCTGCTGCGCATGCGCAACCGGCCTCACTGCGCCCGACAGGCTGATTTCGCCGAAATAGACGCAATCGGCGGGAAGGGCAAGACCGGTGAGCGACGAAACCAGTGCAGCGGCAACCGCCAGATCGGCCGCCGGCTCGGAAATCCGGTAGCCGCCGGCGACGTTGAGGTAGACATCGTGGGTGCCGAAGCGCACGCCGCAATGGGCTTCGAGCACGGCAAGGATCATCGACAGCCGTGCGCCGTCCCAGCCGACGACGGCACGGCGCGGCGTGCCCAATGTGGACGGCGCCACCAGTGCCTGGATCTCGACCAGCACCGGACGTGTCCCTTCCATGCCGGCAAATACCGCGGCACCCGGCGATTTTGCGTGGCGTTCGCCGAGGAACAGCTCCGACGGATTGGCGACCTCGCGCAAGCCCTTGTCCGACATCTCGAAGACGCCGATCTCGTCGGTCGGCCCAAAACGGTTCTTCACCGTGCGCAGGATGCGGTAGTGATGGCCGCCTTCGCCTTCGAAATAGAGAACGGCGTCGACCATGTGCTCGACGACGCGCGGACCGGCGATCTGGCCTTCCTTGGTGACATGGCCGACCAGCACGATGGCAGCACCGGTGGATTTGGCGTAGCGGATCATCGCTTGCGCCGAGGCGCGCACCTGGGTGACGGTGCCGGGCGCCGAGTCGGCCATGTCGGTCCACAGCGTCTGGATGGAATCGAGGATGACGAGGTCCGGCCTTTTGCCGTCGGCTATTGTTGCCAGGATATCCTCGACATTGGTCTCGGCGGCAAGTTCGACCGGCGTGTCGGCGACGCCAAGCCGCTGCGCCCGCAGCCGGATCTGCGCGACAGCCTCTTCGCCCGAGACATAGACGATGCGGTGGCCCTTTGACGCGAGTGCGGCCGCGGCCTGGGTCAAAAGCGTCGACTTGCCGATGCCGGGATCGCCGCCGACCAACAGCGCCGAGCCGCGCACGAAGCCGCCGCCGGTGGCGCGGTCGAGTTCGCCAATGCCGGAGATGATCCGCGGCGCATCCTCGATGTCACCGGACAGGCTGGTCAGCACCACGGCGCGGCCCTTGCGCGCATTGCGCGTGTTGGCCGGTCCCGAGCCGATGCCGCCCGAGGTGCCTTCCTCGACCAGCGTGTTCCACTCGCCGCAGGCATCGCATTTACCGGCCCAGCGCTGATGCACCGACCCGCAATTCTGGCAGATGAACTGGACGCGCGATTTAGCCATGGAGTGATGCTGCCTGCAAATGACCGAAGGAGGGTGATCCTGCACACCCCCCTCTGTCCTGCCGGACATCTCCCCCGCAAGGGGGGAGATTGGCTATCGTCGCTGCTTTCGCCAATCGCCAACGTGGCAAGATGAGCGCCGTCCGCAAAGCTGCTGATCTCCCCCCTTGCGGGGGAGATGGCCGGCAGGCCAGAGGGGGGTGTGACGGAGCGCTGCGGTAGGCCAAAAAGCTACTCGAACCTCTCCGCAATATGATGCTCTTCGGCGAGGTCGGAAAACCGTGTGAACTCGCCATGGAAGGCGAGGCTCACCGAACCTGTCGGGCCGTGGCGCTGCTTGGCGACGATGACTTCGGCCTTGCCGCGCATCTCGTTCATCTCGTGTTCCCACTTGATGTATTCGTCGGTGCCGGGCTTCGGTTCGCGGTTCTTCAGATAATATTCCTCGCGGTAGACGAACATCACCACGTCGGCGTCCTGCTCGATCGAGCCGGATTCGCGAAGATCGGACAGCTGGGGGCGTTTGTCTTCGCGGCTTTCGACCTGACGCGACAGCTGCGACAGCGCGATGATCGGAACGGAGAGTTCCTTGGCCAGCGCCTTGAGGCCGGTGGTGATCTCGGTGATTTCCTGCACCCGGTTCTGCGACGATTTCGCGCTCGACCCCTGCATCAGCTGGATATAGTCGATGACGATGAGGTCGAGGCCGCGCTGACGCTTCAGCCGCCGCGCCCGCGCCGACAGCTGCGCGATCGAGATACCGCCGGTCTGGTCGATGAACAGCGGGATCTTCTGCATGGTCTGCGAGCAGGCGACCAGCTTTTCGAAATCCATCTCTGAAATCTCGCCGCGGCGGATTTTTGACGACGAAATTTCCGTCTGTTCGGAAATGATGCGGGTGGCGAGCTGCTCGGACGACATTTCCAGCGAGAAGAAGCCGACGACGCCGCCATTGGCTGCCTTGAACGAGCCGTCGGCCTGCTGCGCCGGCTCATACATCTCGGCGATGTTGAAGGCGATGTTGGTGGCGAGCGATGTCTTGCCCATGCCCGGACGGCCGGCAATGATGATCAGATCCGACGCCTGCAGGCCACCCATGCGGCGGTCGAGGTCGCGCATGCCGGTGGCGAGGCCCGACAAATGGCCGTCGCGCATATAGGCGGCGTTGGCCATGTCGACGGCGGTCTTGACCGCATCGGTGAAGCTTTCGAAGCCGCCATCGTAACGGCCGGTTTCGGCCAGTTCGAACAGCCGCCGCTCGGCATCCTCGATCTGTTCGGACGGCGCCATGTCGACCGGCGCGTCATAGGCGATGTTGACCATGTCCTCGCCGACGGTGATCAGCGCGCGGCGCGTGGCCAGATCGTAGATGGCGCGGCCATAGTCGGTGGCGTTGACGACGGTGACGGCTTCGACCGCCAGACGAACCACATATTGCGCCACCGTCATGTCGCCGACCTTCTCGTCGGCCGGCAGGAAGGTTTTCAGTGTGATCGGCGTCGCCACCTTGCCCATGCGGATGAGCTCGGCCGCGACCTCGAAGATTTTCCGGTGCAGCGGCTCGTAGAAATGGCCGGCCTTGAGGAAGTCGGAGACGCGGTAGAAGGCATCGTTGTTGACGAGGATGGCGCCGAGCAGCGCCTGCTCGGCCTCGATGTTGTTCGGCGCTTCACGATAAAGCGGTTGCTGCTCCGCCACGCCGAATTTTCGCGCTGCCTCTGCCATGATGTCCCCGATTTTGATCCCGGCTTCTCGATATCAGAACGAGATAAATCGGTGCTGACCTTTCTGCATCACCGCACGACCAATCAACCTCGATGCCCGTTGTTCACAGGGGCGGCAAACCGTCCACAGAAGAGTGTTTCCGCGCCCCGATTCCGGTTGACTCAGAAAGGCGCTGACTTTTATCCGAGTCGTTGGAACAGAGCAAGAACAATCTCGGTGATTATCCGCTTCTTCCGTCCAGTGTATCGCCCCAGTCCAGCCGCCGCGCTGCCTTGAACAGCTCGCCCTCGCGCTTGGTGAAAAGTGTCTCGCCGGCGCCGCCATCCGGCTGGCACAGTTTGAGCAGCACCTTGCCGGAGCCCGATTTCGGCGGCGCAATCACGCGGGGCGGATGTACAGGCGCGGGTTGCCGCGACGCCGCGACGTAGATGAATTTCTCGTCCTCCCACGGCACGTCCGCGTCCTTGGCCAGGCGATGAAGGCGCGAGCGGGCGACGCGGCGCGAAAAATGGCACCAGTCGGGCGGCTCAAGCGGGCAGGGCGCCTCATGCGGACAAGGCGCCAGCACATGCGCCCCGGCCTCCAGCAATTGCCTGCGCACTGCCAGGATGCGCTGCCAGCCTGCCGGTGTGCCGGGCTCGACGATCAGCAGTGTGTCGCCGGTCAAATGCCAGAGCCGGCCGACAAGCTTCGGCAGCGATGCCGGCGCGATCTCGTCCAGCACATAGGCGCAGGTGACGAGGTCGGCAGGCTTGAGATCGGCAAGGTCGATGGTCACGTCGCCGGCGCGCCAGTCCATCCTGGTGGCGATGGTATCAAGGGCGAGCGACTGGCCAACCTTGCGCACCGCGGCGCTTGCTTCAACCAGAACCGCCTCTTCGAGGTCGGGCCACAGGTCTGTAGCGGCCCAAAGCACCGTGCCAGGACCGGCGCCGACATCGAGCAAGCTCGTTGGCTGGAAATCGGGCCGCGCATAGGCGAGTTCGTCGAGACCGGCCCGTACCGCCGCGTAGGTCGCCGGCAGCCGCGTCGCCAGATAGGCTTTTACCGCCATCTCTTCGGCCATGTGCAGGCGGCCGTCGCGCAATTCGGCGCGGTAGCGGTCAGACAGCGTCTTCGCCGCCTGGCGCAGCACCGCCAGCGGTATCGTTTCGAGCAGGCGCTGGACGCCTTGTCGCAGCGAGGCGGGGAGTTCCACGCTCAGGCTCCGCGTGGCGCGAGCACCGAGGCGCCGGCGAACTCGACAAGGGTGGTGGCGATGGTGGGCAGGCAGGTCATTAAAAAAGGTCTCGCGAGAACGAGACCTTTTTCAGTGTCAGAGCCGTCAATGGCAAGCGGCAATCGCAATCGAGGCGTTATTCGCGATCCGCCACCTTGCGACGGCGCGCTGGCTTGGCCGCAACGGACCTGACAGCAACGGACCTGGCAGGCACAGACCTGGCGACAGCAGGCTCGGCGGCCGCCGCCTCCTGACGATGCCCCATTTCGCGCATTTCGAGCGCCTTTTCACATTTGGCCATGTAGTCGCGCGTCATCGGCAGCGTGTCGTTCTTCTTGGCGATCTGGATCTGGAAGATGACCAGATCCTGCCAGCGGAAGGCGGCTTCCGAAGCCGCCAGATAGAACTCCCACATCCTGCAGAAGCGCTCGTCATAGATGGCCTTGGCCTTGTCGCGGTTGGCGGCAAAGCGCTGGCCCCAATGCTTCAGCGTATCGGCATAGTGCAGCCGCAGAATCTCGATGTCGGTGACCACAAGCCCCGACTTCTCGATCGCCGGCATCACCTCCGACAGCGAGGGAATGTAGCCGCCCGGAAAAATGTACTTGCGGATAAAGGCGCTGGTCGCCCACGGCACGCCGGAGCGGCCGATCGTGTGCAAGAGCATGACGCCGTCGGGCTTCAACAGCGTCGCCGACTTGTCGAAGAAGGTTCGGAAGTGGTTGACGCCGACATGCTCGAACATGCCGACCGAGACGATGCGGTCGAAGCGTTCGTTGAGTTCGCGGTAGTCCTTGAGGTCGAAATGCACGCGGTCCTGCAAGCCTTGCGCATGCGCCCGGTCGGTGGCGACGCCGTGCTGCTCGGTCGACAGCGTCACGCCTTGCACGTCGACATCGAAAGCCTTGGCGAGATAGAGGCCGAGCCCACCCCAGCCGGAGCCGATATCGAGCACGGTCTGGCCGGCCTTCAGCCTGAGCTTGGCGGCGATATGGCGTTTCTTGGCCATCTGCGCCTCGTCGAGCGTCATGTCCGGCTGTTCGAAGTAGGCGCAGGAATACTGCATGTCGTCGTCGAGGAAGAGCCGGTAGAGGTCACCCGACAAATCATAGTGGCGCTGCACGTTGCGGCGCGCCCGTGATGCGGTGTTGATCTGCTGCAGGCGGCGAAAGGCGTGGCGCAGACCCTCGATGGCCTTCGACCAGGTGGCGTCGATACCGCCACTGCCCATGTTCTGGAAGGCGATGCGCATCATACCCAGTACGCCGCCCTCGATGATGTCGAGTTCGCCGTCCATATAGGCTTCCGGCACGGCCAACATCGGATCGAAGGTAATGGCGCGCTCGGCATGCGCGGTCTTGATGTGCATATGCACCGGCTCGCCGCTGCCGTCGCCGAAAACCACTGTCGAGCCCTTCGGGCCGGTGACTTTCAGATTGCCCGTACGCACCAGGCGGTCGAGAACGCGTTTCAACAGAATATTCATCACCAAATGTCCCCTCACGGTCAGACTGGCGGACCAATTCTGCAACAATATATAGGGGTTCGAAAAGTTCCATTTGGCACAAAAATGCCCGGGCGAGAGGCCCGGGCATTGGTCCAGAAAGGCTGGATGACGAGAAAGTGATTGGAGCGCTGCTCCCCTTGCTTCCCGATCAGGCCCCGTGCGGGATCAGGCGTTGTCTTCTTCGCCGCCTTCGAACTCGGTGTTCGGGTCGAAGAAGTTCTCCGGCCGCGCATTGTCGTTGATGTCGTCGCCATAGATGGCTTCGGCGGTGGTCAGCGTCTCGCCCTTGGCCTGGCGCTCGGCTTCGTCGGCCGTGCGGGCGATGTTGAGGCTGATGGTGACCTCGACTTCCGGATGCAGCGCAATCGCCACATTGGTGACGCCGATGGTCTTGATCGGCTGGTTGAGCTGGATCTGGTTGCGGTTGACCGAGAACCCTTCGGCGGTCAGCAGGTCGGCGATGTCGCGGGTCGACACCGAACCGTAGAGCTGGCCTGTCTCGCCGGCCGAACGTACGGCGATGAAGCTCTTGCCGTCGAGCTTTTCGGCAACCTGGCTGGCTTCCGACTTGCGCTCGAGGTTGCGGGCTTCGAGCTGCGCGCGCTGTCCTTCGAACTTCTTCTTGTTGGCTTCGTTGGCGCGCAGCGCCTTGCCCTGCGGCAAGAGGAAGTTGCGGGCAAAGCCGTCCTTGACCTTGACGGTATCGCCCATCTGGCCGAGGCGGGAAACGCGTTCGAGAAGAATCACTTGCATGGTCTTGTTCCTTCGTCTGGGCACCGACCGCGGGATCGGCGCCGAATTGAATGGAACAGGTCAGGAAGCTCTGAGCGCCTTGGCGCCGGTGTCGCTGTCCTGCCTGTCGCGGCAGTTAGAGGCTTTTCACCTCAACTCGGGATTTCAATGCACGTCGCCAAGAGTGGGCCCGGTTTTGGGACAACGACATGCATCATCAAATTACCCCTGCGGCGCCCGTCGCCGTGGGAGAAGGAAGCAGGCGGCGAACCGCCTGCTTCGGAGATCTTAGCGAACTACGTAGGGCAGCAGGCCGAGGAAGCGGGCGCGCTTGATCGCCTTGGCGAGTTCGCGCTGCTTCTTCTGGCTGACGGCGGTGATGCGCGACGGCACGATCTTGCCGCGCTCGGAAATGTAGCGCTGCAGAAGACGCACGTCCTTGTAGTCGATCTTGGGCGCATTGGCGCCGGAGAACGGGCAGGTCTTGCGGCGGCGATGGAACGGGCGCCGGGTCGGGATCTGATTGATGTCGACCATTATTCTGCACCTCCTTCAACGCCTTCGCGCGGACGGCGCGGACCACGATCGCCACCGGCATCGCCAAATGAGCGCGGCGGACGATCGCCACGGTCGCCGCGATCACGGTCGCCGAACGAGCGCGGACCACGATCGCCACGGTCGCGGTCGCCGAAGCCGCCGCGTTCCGAGCGCTCTTCGCGCTTCTGCATCATGGCCGACGGGCCTTCCTCATGCGCCTCGACCTTGACGGTCAGGAAACGCAGCACGTCCTCGGACAGGCCCATCTGGCGCTCCATCTCGTTGAGCGCTGCCGGCGGGCAGTTGAGGTCCATAAGCGTGTAGTAAGCCTTCCGGTTCTTGTTGACCCGGTAGGTGAGGGACTTCAGTCCCCAGTTCTCGACCCGGCCGACGGACCCGCCATTTGCGGAGATGACGCCCTTGTACTGTTCGACAAGCGCATCGACCTGCTGCTGCGAGAGGTCCTGCCGGGCAAGGAACACATGTTCGTATAGAGCCATAGTGGTTCAGTGCCTTTCTTCGTTTCTCTCCCGGATCCTCGCGGCAAAAGCCTCTGCAACTTCTCTGACCCGCTGATCCCGAGGGGGCGGGGAAGAAAGGAGCATTTCGAGACGGTCGAGAGCGGAGACACGGGAGGCGGAAGCGCTTCTGGCTTCACACGAAGGTTTTGGGTAAAACCTCCGGCCCTCCGTTCAGCCCCCAGCAAGGACCGGCAGATTGCGGGCGTCTATAAAGCAAATTGGCTGGAAGGCAAGGGTAACGCATGCTCCGGACAGCGTCCTGGCGTCGCAGGGTTGGAAAAATACCAGGCATCAACTCGTATGCGGGGTACCACCGTTGATCGTTTCGGGGAAGAAGTCCGGAGCCGCCTTACGCTTGCCGAACATCATGTCGTATTGCAGCAGGCGGAAGTCGTTGATCGCCGGATCAACGTCCTTCTGCCGCGCCCAGTCCGGCGTGGCCTCACCTGACGGTGTCAAAAGCAGATTGCGGTCGACGACGCGATAGCGTTCGCGCAGCGCGCCCAGGAAGCCGGTGTAGTAGGGGTGCGTGATCCCGGCCGTTGTCAGGATGTGGTAGGGCAGGAAGGCCGGGCTCACCGCGCCCATATCCTGCGCCGGACCGGTGCGGTTAGACCAGATGACCAGCGGCGTCTGATGATGCTCCAGTGCCGCCTCCGGCGTCGGTTCCTTGCGCGGCGCGACATTGTCCTTCAGGTAACCGGTTTCGACATAGACGGGGCCGAGCGGCGGCAGATGGTCGCCGAAGAAGGCGATGACCGTCGGCCGCTCGCGCTTCTTCGCCCATTCGATCAATCGTTCGAGGCCACGGTCGGCATCGGCGGAGCCTTCGGCGTAGCTGAGCAGCGATTCCCGCGCCCATGTGCTGATCGGTGCCGCGACCTTGTGGGTCGGATTGTAATAGCGGTACGGCTCGTAGGGACCGTGGTTCTGCAGGCTGACGGCGAAGAAGAACACCGGCCGCTCGCTGGCGTCGGCCTCTGCGATGATCTCGTCGGTCATCGACGCATCGGAAGCCAGCGGCCCGCGCTTTTCCAGTGGCGGCAGCGTCTCTTCCGAGCGGAAATCGTTGAAGCCGAAATCGGCATAGACGGCGCCCCTGTTCCAGAACCAGTTGGTGCCCGGATGGATGGCGCGCGCCCGGTATCCCTCGCTTTTCAGGAAGGTCGCCAGCGACGGCGTCGGTGTGCGCACATATTGCTGGTAGGGGATCGAGCCCGCCGGCAGGAAGGCATTGGAAAAGCCGGTCAGCGCCTCGAATTCGATGTTGGCGGTCATGCCGCCGAATTCCGGCGAAAACATATAGCCGGAACGCAGCGCCCGCACATTGGGGATCGGGTCAGGCGTGATTGTGACGCCGGGCAGCTTGGTCGGATCCCAGAAAGATTCGCTCATCACCACGATGATGTCGGGTTTCTCATCCGGTACCGAGGCCGCCACAGCAGGCCTGTCGATCGCGTCGATCGCCTTGTCGGAATAGCCCGCCGGCGCCGAGACATGCGCCATCGGCACGTTGAGCGCGAAGGCCAGCGCAAACCCGTTGGAGGCGTAGTTCTCCTTCTGGTCCCACATGATCGGGATGATCTGCAGCCGGTCGCGGGTCCACGAGAAGGTGGCGTAGTCCATGATTGAGACGAAGAAGGCGAGCAGCGGCACTGCCAGCGTCAGCCGCGCCAGCCGCCCTTTGCGGCTGAGGATCGGAACCTTGCGGCGCCACAACCGCCAGCCATAGATCAGCAGCGACAGGCCGGCGACGATGCCGACCGCCATGGCGAGCGCCGTCCAAGGCCGTTCGCGCACCAGGAGCGGCATCAGTGCCATGATCTGGCGCGAATAAAGAAAATCGGTTGGGTAGAGCGGATCGCCGAGATAATGCGACTTCTGATGCCCGACAAAGGCCAGCGCCAGCGTCAGCGGCGCCACGATCATCAGGCTCTGGTGACTGCGGCCAAGCACGGCGTCCAGTCCCATCAGCACCAATGCAAAGACAATGATGGTGGTCCAGCCCGGCTTGAATGGCTGCAGGAAGAAGTCGACCGTGCCGAAGAAGTCGCCGCGCACGATCCATTCGATGGCGAACACCAGGATGGCGGAGGCAAGCAGCGTGACCAGACCGTAGCGGATGACCGGCCATCTGCGCCCCGGCAGGTAGCCGGTGGACGGATCGTCTTCCAAGAACTGTGGCGCGGGTACGGCCGCGCCCTTCCTGATCCTAGCCACGTCTCTTCCCCCGGCCCAAGCAACGCGTATTTCCACTCGCGCCACCGTTCTGTCATAGAACTGTCATGCAAAAGCTAGCGCCTGTGGCGAAAATAAGAAGAGCCAGCAAACGATTCGTGAGCGGTTTTCATCAGGTGTGATCGGCAAAAAGCCTTTGGGAACAGGGACTCGAGGTCAGCTCCGGTTCAAGCGAGAGCCGAAATGCCCCCTCCGGGCTTGACTTGGCGGTCCGCCTTGCGTCACAGGCAGTAAAAATCAGCCGCTGGAGAGCGCCCAAATGGCCGTCGCATTCACCTTTCCGGGACAGGGCAGCCAGGCTGTCGGCATGGGCAAGGACCTCGCCGACGCCTTCCCCGAGGCACGCAGGGTGTTCGAGGAAGTCGATGATGCGCTGGGCGAAAAGCTGTCGAAACTGATCTGGGAAGGCCCGGAAGAGGCGCTGACCCTGACTGCCAATGCCCAGCCGGCGCTGATGGCGGTCTCGCTGGCGGGAATCCGCTCGCTGGAAGCGCGCGGCTTTTCGCTGAAGGACAAGGTTGCCTACGTTGCCGGTCATTCGCTCGGCGAATATTCCGCCCTTGCCGCGGCCGGTTTCGTTTCGGTCGCCGATGCTGCCCGGCTGCTGCGCATCCGCGGCAACGCCATGCAGGCGGCGGTGCCGGCCGGCGAGGGCGCCATGGCGGCGATCATCGGACTGGAACAGCCCGACGTCGAAGCCGCTTGCACCGAGGCCGCAACGGGATCCGGCAAGGTCTGCCAGATCGCCAACGACAATGGCGGCGGCCAGCTGGTGATCTCCGGCGCCAGGGCGGCGGTGGAACTCGCCGCGAAACTGTGCACCGAAAAGGGCGCCAAGCGGGCGCTGATGCTGCAGGTCTCCGCACCCTTCCATTCGGCGCTGATGGCGCCGGCGGCCGATGTCATGCGCGAGGCGCTGGCCGGCGTGACCAAGAATGCACCGGTCGTGCCCGTCGTCTCCAACGTCACTGTAGCCCCGACCAGCGACCCCGACGAGATCGCGCGCCGCCTGGTCGAGCAGATCACCGGGCGCGTGCGCTGGCGCGAAACGGTGGAGTGGTTCGGCGCCAATGGCGTCGCCACGCTCTATGAGATCGGCGCCGGCAAGGTGCTTTCCGGCCTGGCGCGGCGGATCAACCGCGACATCGCCACATCGGCCGTCGGCACGCCGGCCGAAGTCGAGGCGGCGCTGGCCGCGCTTGCATAATCCACTGGCGATTCAACCCCTCCCGTGGGAAGGGTGTTCTCTTAAGATCAGGAGACGAAAATGTTCGAACTGACCGGCCGCAAGGCGCTCGTCACCGGCGCATCGGGCGGCATTGGCGAGGCGATTGCCCGGGTGCTGCATGCGCAAGGCGCCATTGTCGGCCTGCACGGCACCCGCATCGAGAAACTGGAGACCCTGGCCGGCGAACTCGGCGACCGGGTAAAGCTGTTCCCGGCCAATCTTGCCGACCGTGACGAGGTCAAGGCGCTTGGCCAGAAGGCCGAAGCCGAACTCGAAGGCGTCGACATACTGGTCAACAATGCCGGCATCACCAAGGACGGCCTGTTCGTGCGCATGGCGGACGCGGATTGGGACAGCGTGCTGGAGGTGAACCTCACCGCCGTGTTCCGGCTGACCCGCGAGCTGACCCATCCGATGATGCGCCGCCGCCATGGCCGCATCATCAACATCACCTCGGTGGTCGGCGTCACCGGCAATCCTGGCCAGACCAATTATTGCGCCTCCAAGGCCGGCATGATCGGCTTTTCCAAGTCGCTGGCGCAGGAGATCGCCACCCGCAACATCACCGTCAACTGCGTCGCCCCGGGCTTTATCGAATCGGCCATGACCGACAAGCTCAACGACAAGCAGAAAGACGCGATAATGGCCGCGATCCCGACGCGCCGCATGGGCACGAGTGTTGAAGTGGCGTCGGCCGTCGCCTATCTCGCCTCCAACGAGGCAGCCTACGTCACCGGCCAGACCATCCATGTCAACGGTGGCATGGCCATGATCTGACAGGATATTGCCGGGTGATAAGAAGACATGGCCGGCTTGTGAAAAGAGACCATTTCGCCTTGGACCTCAGCCATTTTTCGTGTAATGCGGCCCGCAACCCGGCGGTTCGGGCAAAAACCGGTCCGGCATCGTTGCGTTTCCGGCAGGACCATCTTTCAGCTTGATTAGCGGCATTCTGCCCGCTAACGAAGACAGACAAACAAAAGACGAGGATGCCCCAAATGAGTGACACCGCAGAGCGCGTCAAGAAGATCGTCATCGAACATCTTGGCGTCGATGCCGACAAGGTGACGGAGCAGGCGAGCTTCATCGATGATCTGGGCGCGGACAGCCTCGACACGGTCGAACTCGTCATGGCCTTCGAAGAAGAGTTCGGCGTCGAGATTCCGGACGATGCGGCCGAGACCATCCTGACCGTCGGCGATGCCGTGAAGTACATCGACAAGGCTTCAGCCTGACACTATCCGCAGTCATCACCGGGGAGGACCTGCGATGAGGCGTGTCGTCGTCACGGGCCTTGGCCTGGTTTCGCCGTTCGGCATGGGCTTCGAGCACAGCTGGAAGGAACTTCTGACCGGCCGCAGCGCCGCCAAGCGCGTCACCGAGTTCGAAGTGGGAGATCTTGCCTGCAAGATCGCCCACGTCATTCCGCGCGGTGACGGCACCAACGGCACGCTCAATCCCGAAGCCGTGCTCGAGCCCAAGGAACTGCGCAAGATCGGCGACTTCATCCTTTACGGGATTGCGGCCGCCGACGAAGCGCTGAAGGATTCCGGCTGGGAGCCCAGCACCGAAGCCGAGCGCTGCGCCACCGGCGTCATGATCGGCTCCGGCATTGGCGGCCTCGAGGGCATCGCCGAGAACGCTATCATCCTGAAAGAGCGCGGACCGCGCCGTATCAGTCCATTCTTCATTCCCGGCAACATTATCAACCTGGTATCTGGCCAGGTATCGATCCGGCATGGGCTGAAAGGCCCCAACCACGCCGTCGTCACCGCCTGCTCGACCGGCGCGCACGCCATTGGCGATGCCGCCCGGCTGATCATCTTCGGCGATGCCGACGTGATGCTGGCCGGCGGCGCGGAATCGCCGGTGACCAGACTATCGCTTGCCGGCTTCGCTGCTTGCCGGGCACTGTCCACCGACCGCAATGACACGCCTGAGAAGGCCTCGCGTCCCTATGACCGCGACCGTGACGGCTTCGTCATGGGCGAGGGCGCCGGGGTCGTCGTGCTGGAAGAACTCGAACACGCCAAGGCGCGCGGCGCCAAGATCTATGCCGAGGTCACCGGCTACGGCCTGACCGGCGATGCCTATCACATCACTGCACCGGCCGAAGACGGCGACGGCGCCTTCCGATGCATGACGGCGGCGCTGAACCGGGCCAAGCTGACGCCCGCCGACGTCGACTACATCAACGCGCACGGCACCTCGACCATGGCCGACACGATCGAACTCGGCGCCGTCGAGCGGCTGGTCGGCAACGCCGCCTCGAAAATCTCGATGTCGTCGACCAAGTCGTCGATCGGCCATCTCCTGGGTGCGGCGGGTGCCGCCGAGGCGATCTTTTCGATCCTCGCTATCAGAGACAACATCGCGCCAGCCACCATCAATCTTGACAACCCGGAACGCGAAACCGCGATCGATCTTGTTCCGAACACGCCACGGCATCGCCAGGTCGACGTGGCGCTGTCCAACTCCTTCGGCTTCGGCGGCACCAACGCTTCGCTGGTATTCCAGCGTTATACAGGCTGATTGCGGTATCGACCGGCGCGCCAGCGGTCTGTCGTCAATTTTGCCATATTCAAGCCTACTCTGCCGCTGGGGATTCGTCGCATCGGCCTGAAACCGAAGGCGCTTTTTTTAAAAGCACGATGCGTAGGCTTGAAATGTTAGGGCACGCTGTGCGTCCAATCGGGCGCATGGTCGCTCTAAGAGATCAGATGGTAGGGCGCTAATGAACACCAATCCGGGCGGCAGCGGACAATTCGGACAAAACCAGCAGACCGGCCCGATCGTGCCGAAGACCGCGGCCGAAGCTTTGCGCCCGGAAGCCGGCACACCACCACCAAAGCGCTCGCGCGCCTCGCGCAGCCAAGTCGTGGTGTTCATGAACTTCGTCATCTCCGCGGTGATGTTGATGATCCTCGCCGCCGGCGTTTCGCTCTATTTCGGCAAGCAGGCATTCAACGAACCGGGCCCGTCGGTGGCCGGCGACACCTTCCTGGTCAAGCCGAGCACCGGCGTCCAGGATATTGCCGACCAGCTCGAACGGCGTGGGCTGATCAGCGATGCCCGCATCTTCCGCATCGCCGTGCGGGTCTATGGCAATGATTCAGCGCTGAAGGCAGGCGAATACGAGATAAAGCCGCGCGCCTCCATGCGCGACATCATGGAGCTTCTGAAGAGCGGCAAATCGGTGATGTATTCGCTGACCATTCCCGAGGGCCTGACGGTCGAGCAGGCGCTGCAGCGCATCGCCGAGCAGGATGCGCTGACCGGCGACATGCCGGCCGCCAAGCCGGCTGAGGGCAGCCTCGCCACCGACACGCTGCGCTTTACCCGCGGCGCCACGCGCCAACAGATGGTCGACAAGCTGCTCGCCGACCAGAAGAAGCTGGTCGACGAGGTCTGGCAGCGGCGCGCGCCCGACCTGCCTCTGGCCAATGTCGACGACTTCGTCACCTTGGCCTCGATCGTCGAAAAGGAAACCGGCCGGGGCGACGAGCGCTCGCGCGTTGCCGCCGTCTTCCTCAACCGTCTGGCCAAGGGCATGCGGCTGCAATCCGATCCGACCATCATTTACGGCCTGTTCGGCGGCAAGGGCAAACCCGCCGACCGGCCGATTTATCAATCTGACATCCAGAAACAGACGCCTTACAACACCTATCTGATCAATGGCCTGCCGCCGACGCCGATCGCCAATCCCGGCCGCGCCGCGCTCGAAGCCGTCGCCAACCCGTCGAAGACCGATGATCTCTATTTCGTCGCCGACGGCACCGGCGGCCACGTCTTTGCCACCACGCTTGCCGAGCACAATGAGAACGTTGCCCGCTACCGGGCACTGCAGAAGAAGCAGGCTGAAGACGCCGCCAAGGGCGCCAAGACTCCGGGCCAGACCGATGCGCCGGCGGATGGCGACGACAACGGTGACGCAAGTGGCGATGCCGCCGGTGACAGCGGTGATGCCGGCGATACGGGTGCCGCCCAGTAGCAGGCCGGCGCTTTCAGAGGGATCGACCTTAAGCGACGCGGACAGAGGCGGACGCGCTGCTGCTTTGAACGAACAGCGGGGTTCGAAGCGTTTTCGGTCTTGCTCGGGTGCCTCTGAATCTCGATTTCAGCCCTGCGAGATCGAAACGACAGCGGCAATCAACATCTTGCCGGTATTGCGATTCTGACATTCGCGCTGCCCGTGATATCGAACGCATGCGCAATTGTTAGAATCGGACCATCAGGGAGACACGAGCCGCATCATGAATTTGCAGAGCATGACCGGATTTGCACGCACTGTTGCCGAACATGACGGCGCCTCGATCGCCTGGGAGGTCAAGTCGGTCAACGGCAAGAGCGTCGAGGTCAGGTTGCGGTTGCCGCAAGGTTTCGAGCGGCTCGAACCGACTGTGCGGCAGACGCTGCAGAAGCGCTTTTCGCGTGGCAATTTCCAAGCGACGCTGACCGTCGGCCGCGCCGCCGGCCAGCAGGCGCAGCCGGTGGTCAACGAAGCCTTCCTCAGGGATCTGGCGGGCATGGCCAAGCGGCTGCAGGACCAGTTCGGTGTTGGTCCGGCAACTGCCGACGGTCTGCTTTCCCTGCGCGGCGTGCTCGATATCCCTGAAACCAGCGAAACCGAGGAGGTGCGGGCAGCACTCGACGCGTCAATCCTGTCCGCGCTGGAAACGGCGCTTACAGGTCTCGAGCAGGCACGCCAGAACGAGGGCGAAGCGCTGCGTTCGCTGCTTTCCGGCCATATCGACGCCATTGAGGCGCTGACGCTTCAAGCCGAGGCCGACCCGTCGCGCGAACCGGCGGCGATCCGCGAGCGGATCGCCGAACAGGTGCGGCTGCTGATGGATGCGTCGGCCAATCTCGATGCCGGCCGGCTGCACATGGAAGCGGCGTTCCTGGCCACCAAGGCCGATATCCGTGAAGAGATCGATCGGCTGAAGACGCATGTGGCGTCGGGCAGAGCGCTGCTGGCAAATGGCGGCGCCATCGGCCGCAAGCTCGATTTTCTGGCGCAGGAATTCAACCGCGAATCGAATACGCTGTGTTCCAAGTCGAACGCCGCCACTGTCACCGCCATCGGGCTGGAACTGAAGGCGGTGGTCGACCAGTTTCGCGAACAGGTCCAGAATCTGGAGTAAACCCGAATGGGTGGCAAGGAGCCGATGGTTGCCAGGGATCTCGGATCCCGCATTCGCCGCCGCGGGCTGATGCTGGTCCTGTCGTCGCCGTCGGGCGCCGGCAAGTCGACGATCGCGCGCAACCTGCTGGAAAGCGACGGCAGCCTGGAATTATCGGTCTCGGTCACCACCAGGCCACGCCGCGGCTCGGAGATCGAGGGCGTCCACTATCACTTCCGCACCACGCGCGAGTTCGAGCGGCTGCGCGATTCCGACGCGTTGCTCGAATGGGCCGAGGTGCACGGCAATTGCTACGCGACGCCGCGCGAGCCGGCCGAACTGGCGCTGGCGCAGGGCCGTGACATGCTCTTCGACATCGACTGGCAAGGCGCCCAGCAGCTCAAGGAGAAGATGCGCGCCGACATTGTCTCGATCTTCATCCTGCCGCCGTCGATGAAGGAATTGAAGTCGCGCCTCAAGCGCCGCGCCGAGGACCAGGAGCACGTGATCGAGACCAGGCTGAAGAACGCCCGCAACGAGATCGAGCACTGGAAGGAATATGACTTTGTCATCGTCAACGACGATCTCGACCGCGCCTTCGCCGAAGTGCGTGGCATCGTGACGGCGGAAAGGCTGCGGCGCGACCGCCGGCCCGGGCTGTTCGATTTCGTCTCGGGGTTGCTGGACGAGAAGACGGAATAGCTCGTCCACCGCTGGCAATCTAAATAGCCGCATCAGCTGCCTGGCAGATCGTCCGGCCAACGCTGCGCTCCGTGAAGCACGCGCAGGATTCGAATCGTGCTGTTGGTCAGCTGATAGGCCGCGACATATGGCGTGCCGACGATGACGATCTCTCGTGTCCCTGCAAGCCTGCCGATCCGGCCGCTTTGGGGAAGGTCCCGAAGACGGTTGATTGCGGCGACGATCCGCTCATCGGTGGCGATCGCGGCCGCAGGATTGTCGGCCTCGATATGCGCGAAGATGCCGTCGCGATCTGAAAACGCGAATGGCGACCAGACGATCTTCAAGATTTAGGTTCACCCGAACGCCGCGCCGCGGCGCGTCTCTCGGCAAAATGCGCCTCGACTTGATCATCAGGAATGTCTTGTCGGGTGTCGTCGAGCGCTTCGCGAACCTTGGCGCGAAACCATAAATCATACGCCTCGTTGTTTGTGACGAGACCGATGGGCAGCGCACCCTCGTTGGCGGTTCGGGTGAGCAATATCCGCACCGCATCCGAGACCGTCAGCCCCATGCTTTCGAGCACCGCCGAAGCTCGATCCCGGATGTCGGCGTCGATACGCGTCTGGACCAGTGCATTTGCTGGCATGGCAATCTCCTTCGACGTCAATGTAATGCGTTTGAATGACGATTGCTAGGCGGCGCTAGCGCCGCCGGTCAAACCGCGTTTGTCAGCCGCACGAATTCCTCGACGCTGAGCGTCTCCGCACGCCGGGTCGGATCGATGCCGGCGCGCGTCAGCAGTGCCTCGCCACCCAGGCTCTTCACGCTCTGCCGCAGCATTTTCCGGCGCTGGCCGAAAGCGGCTTCGGTGACGCGACCGAGTTTTTTCACGTCGGTTGACAAAGGGCTGGCGCGCGGCACCAGATGCACCACCGAGGACGTTACCTTGGGTGGCGGCGTGAACGCTTGCGGCGGCACGTCGAAGGCGATCCTCGCCTCGGTCCGCCAGCCCGCCAGCACGCCGAGCCGGCCATAAGCATCGCTGCCGGCACCGGCGACAATGCGCTCGGCCACCTCGCGCTGGAACATCAGCGTCATCGATTGATAGAAGGGTGGCCAGTCCGCCACGGTCAGCCAACGGATCAACAGCTCGGTGCCGATATTGTAGGGCAGGTTGGCGGCAATCCTCACCGGGCCGTCTTGTGACGCGGTCTTGGCAAGCGCGGCAAAATCCGTCTTCAGCGCATCGCCGCTGATCACCTCGAGCCGGCCCGGATAGTGGTTGGAGACCTCGGCCAAGGCCGCAAGGCAGCGTTCGTCGCGCTCGATGGCGACGACGCGGCGGGCACCGGCAGCGAGCAGCGCCCTGGTCAGCCCGCCGGGGCCGGGGCCGACCTCGATCACCGTGCTGTCGGTGAGGTCGCCGGCGACCCGCGCGATCTTGCCGGTCAAATTGAGGTCGAGCAGGAAATTCTGGCCAAGCGCCTTCTTTGCCTGCAGTCCATGGCGCTCGATCACCTCGCGCAGCGGCGGCAGCCCGTCAACGCTCATGAATTTGGCTCATGATTTTGGGCTCATGCAGCTGCGGGCTTTGCGCCGGTATCGGCCAGCCGGCGGGCCAGCTTCAGCGCCGCGATCAGGCTGTCGGGACGTGCGATGCCCTTGCCGGCGATGTCGAAGGCTGTGCCGTGATCGGGCGAGGTGCGGATGAACGGCAGGCCAAGCGTGACGTTGACGGCCTCGTCGAAGGCCAGCGCCTTGGCCGGGATCAACGCCTGGTCATGATACATGCAGACCGCCACGTCGTAGCCGGCGCGGGCGCGCGCATGAAACATCGTATCGGCCGGCAGCGGCCCGAAGGCATCGATGCCTTGCGCCCGCAACATGTCGACCGCAGGACGAATGATGCGCTCGTCCTCTGTCCCCATGGCGCCGCTTTCGCCGGCATGCGGATTGAGGCCGGCAAGCGCGAGCCTCGGCCTGGCGATGCCGAAACGGCGTGCAAGATCGCCGGCGGTGATGCGCGCGATGGCAACGATCAGCTCCGTCGTCAGCGTCTTCGGCACCTCGGCCAGCGCGATGTGGATGGTGACCGGAACGGTGCGCAATTCGGGGCCGGCGAGCAGCATCACCGGCGTCACCGTGCCGCCGGTGTGGAGCGAGGCCAGATGCGCCAGATATTCGGTGTGACCGGGAAAGCCGAAGCCGGCATCGTAAAGCGGCTTCTTGGCGATCGGGCAGGTGACGACCGCGGCCGCGTGACCGGCAAGGCAGTCGGCGACCGCGCGATCGATGGCCTCGATGATGCCGGCGGCATTGGCCGGGTCGGGCCGGCCGGGATCGTCGGTGAAGTGGGCCGCCAGCGGCACCACGGGCAAGGCGTGTTGAAAGACACCAGCTGCTTGGGCCGGCACCGTCTCGGCGATTGCCACCGCCGCGCCGAGCCGGCGCGCCCGCGCGGCAATCAGCGCCGGATCGGCGAGAAGATAGAAGGGCGCGGCACCGGAACCGCGGGCGCTCTGCCACGCGGCAATGGCGATTTCCGGACCGACGCCGGATGGATCGCCGACGCTCAGCGCCAGCGGAAGCTCTGTCTCATGCACGGCTGGGCCGGTTCAGCGCGTAACGATCTTGGCTTTCGCCTTCAGCTCTTCGACATACTTGGCCGAGAGCTCGTCGGCGTTCTTGTCGCCGCTGCCTTCGCTCTGGAACACCATCTGGGCCGCCTTGTCGTCGGAAACCTCGCGCGACGAGCAGATGCCGATGAATTCGATGCCGCGATCGGTCTCGCGCACGGCCGTGGCGCCGCCCAGCTTGGTGGCCTTGATCTGCTCGGCCCAGTCCGGCGGCAGTTGCGGCGCCAGCAATCGGGGGAGGTCGCGAACGGTGACGTCGATCAGGCCCTTGGCGAATTCACGCGTGGTGTTGCAGCCATTGAAGCGGGCGCGCATGGCTTCGGCCTCGCGCTTGCGTTTGGCGAGTGTGGCACTGCGCTCGGCCTTCGGCACCACGAAGATCACCTGCTGCAGCATGTACTCGGTGGCGCTTGGCTTGGCGCCGCCTTTTTCGAGCATGCGCTTGACCAGATCCTGTTCGCTCACCTGCCCGCCGCCGCCGCTGTAGCGTGCGCTCAGCGCCTGGTTCCACGCCATCTGGGAGCGGATGAATTCCTTGAAATGCTCCTTGGTCACGCCGGACTGCGCCATGACACCGTCGAGCTGCTTGAGCTGCATCTTGTTGCTCGAGGCAAAGCGCTGATAGGCCGCCTCTACCTGGGCATCGGAGATGCGGATGCCGAGACGCCTGGCCTCCGCCATACGCAGCGTCTGGTCGATCATTTCCTGACCCGCGTCACCCTTCTTGCGCTGCAGTTTCAGGAAGGCAGCCCGGTGCGCGATGTCGCCGGTGGTGATCGGCATGTTGTTGACGACATACTTGATTTCACTGGCGAAGGCCGGCGGTACCATCATGGTGACAGAGACCGAGGTCGCCGCCAACAGGAGCGCGAATCCTGCCGAAAACAGGTATTTCCTCATCGAAAGCATCCCAATTCTAGCCCGGTTTTGGCCGATTCCAGCCCGATATTGGCGAAATCCGTGCCCGCTTTATGCGGCAAAACGATGTCGTCAGCCGGCTCTACTGGATGGAGTCGATCGAGCTTTGGGACGAGCCGAAATCGCCGAGCGTGCGGAACGACAGGTTGAAGCCGACATTCTGCGACACTTCCTTGGTGTTGATGTCGCGTGATTCCGAGTACGTCATCAGGTAGGTGAAGCAGGAATCATTGTAGGCAAAGCCGACGCCGTCCTTGACCAGCACGCTTTGTTGCAGGTCATAGGTGCCGGTGCCGAAGACGCGCCAGTTTTCGGCCAGGTGTGTCGAGGCGCCGAGCGTGACTTCGTGGCGGTCGGT
Organism: Mesorhizobium sp. M0761; assembly: GCF_040320205.1. Lineage (NCBI taxonomy): Bacteria > Pseudomonadati > Pseudomonadota > Alphaproteobacteria > Hyphomicrobiales > Phyllobacteriaceae > Mesorhizobium > Mesorhizobium sp. M0761. The sequence goes on along the minus strand of NZ_JAMYPF010000007.1, from coordinate 246,365 downwards.
GGTGAAACCATAGAGCGGCTGCGCCTGGATGAAGGCGTATTTGGCGCTCAGCGAAACCGGCAGCCCGGAATAGGCGGCCTTCACCTCGGCACGGCGAACTTCGAAGGTCTGCTCGTCGAAGCGGCCGCTAAGCGAACCGGAGAAGCCGCTCGGGCTGCTGAAGCCGACAAGGCCGACATAGTCGGAGGTCGAAGTCTCCAAGCCGGAATCGGCGCCCGCATTGACCAGATCCGGTGAATCGAACGAGTTGCGCCCGCCCAACTGGTAGGATTGGCCGAAGATCGCGTTGGTGCCCCAGCCATTGTCGTAGGCGCCGGAATAGCGGAACCCGACATTGGCGCGGCTGCCGCCTTCGACGCGGTCGTAGCCGGAGAACTTGTCGCGCTCGAACAGCGTCGTGGCGTCGAAGACGAAGCTCTGTGCATCCTCGTTGGGAACGGCGAGCCCGCCGACATACTGCTCATTCGGGCGCATGAAGACCTGCGCCATCGGCTCGACGATATGGCTGGAGCCGGTCATCGAGAACAGCACCGGCCAGCGCATTTCAAGTCCGGCGGTCGCCATGTACCGGGCGAAGGAAGACCGCATGTCGTCGGCGGCACCGACATTCGTTGCCATCTGGTTTACCGCAGTCAGCGAAGCCGAAGAAGCGTTGAGATAGTCGACGTCGCCCTGCAGAGCCAGAAGGGGCGTCAACTGCAATCCGCCGTCCGTGGTGAAGGTACGCTTCCATTCGGCCTCGGCGGTGAGGCGACCGGATTCGCCCTCGATGCCTCGCACGCGCTGGACGCCTGAGCCCGGCACATAGGGGGTAAAATAGGCCTGATCGAGATCGTCGCGGCGGATGATGCGCGCATTGACGTTGAACGACAGCTGGCCGCCGGCCACCGACATGTCGGGGATGTAGGCATAATCGAGCGACGGCAACACCCAGGGCTGCTTGTCGCTGCGCGATGCGACGTTGCCGTCCGGTGTGTTCTCCTGAACCTGGAAGCGCATGGCGCGCACATCGAAATAATTGCGGTCGTTTAGGCCGGTCAGGTAGACCGACGATTGATGCACGGCGTCGTTGTAGCCTTCGATCGTATAGGTACGCGAAAAATTCTTGTCGGTCTGAAGCAGGATATCCCAGCCGAAGTCCCAGCGCGGATTGATGGCGAACTGGCCCTTGGTGCCCATCATGCCGCGGAACTTGTTCGGATCGCCTGCTGGCCCCGAATTGACATTGTAGCCGCCGGGGAAAGCCGCGAAATCACGGAAAGCGCCAGGGTCCTGCTGGTTGATTCCGGCAAGCTTCAGCGTGTATTGGCCATTGTTGAAGCGCTGGCGCCACTCGGCCTCGCCGAGGAAACCCTGCTTGGTATAGCCGCTGCCGGTAACGGTGAGGTCGTAGGTCGGCGACAAAGCGAAGTAGTAGGGGACTTTGACGCCGACGCCGAGACGATTGTTGTAGCCGATGCTGGGGATCAGGAAGCCGCTTTTGCGCTTGACCGTCGGGTCGGCGATCTCGAACGCCGGCAGATAAGCCAGCGGGAAACCGAAGAATTCGAAATTCGCGTTCTCGAAGCGAACCGTTTTCTTTTCGCCGTTCCAGATGATCTTCCTGGCTTTGATCCGCCAGGTCGGCGCCTTGTCCGGCTTGTCTTCGCAAGGCTCGCAGGCCGTATAGACGCCGTTGTGGAACGTTGTCAGCACGCCGCCCATGCGCTCGGCGCTTTCGGCGGCGAAATAGGCTTTTTCGGGCGTTTCGACGCGCAGCGCATTGACGAAACCGTCAGCGAAATCGTCGGTAATGTCGATATGCTGCGAGTTGATCTTGGTGCCGTCGCTGTTGACGATCTCGACATTGCCGCTGGCAACCAGCCGCTTGGTGTTTCGATCATAGACGACGCGCTGGGCGACGAGCTTGTTGCCGCCATAGTCGATCTGGACGCCGCCGATGGCGGTGACCGTCTGGTTGTCGTTGTTATAGACGAGCGTGTCGGCCGCCAGCAGCATCTGGGAGCCGGAGGGAACCTTCGTTGCCACGTCGGTAACGTCCTGCGCCAGCGCAGGGCCCGTCAGCACGCCGCAGGCGAGCAGGCATGCCAAGGCGCTCGCCGAATAGAGGCGCGCCAAACCGGCCTGCCTATGGCTGCGCAAAGCCGCCTCCCTCACTAGCCGTCTTCCTTGTATAGCAGGAATGTCACCCCAAAGAACATAGCCACGACAACCGGAACCCATGCAGCCACGGCTGTGGGCACGAATCCCGCAACGCCGAATGCCTTGACCAATACCGAAACGACATAAAGCAGAAAGCCGGCGAGGACGCCACCCAGAATCATCGTTGCCGACTGCCCCATCCTCGCAAATCGCATTGAAACTGTTGCCGCAATCAGCGTCATGGCCACAAGCAGGAACGGTAACGCCACCAGCGAATCGAACTGCATGGCGAAGGCATTTGCCTTGAGGCCGAAGGAGCGGGCAACCTCAATCTTGCCGGGAAGGTCGTAAAACGGGATGGTTTCGGGGCGCGCCAGCCGTTCCTGCACGAATTCCGGCTTGAGGTTGGTCGGCAACTGGTCGGTCGTTTCGGAACGGATGTTGCCGTCCTTGAACACCTTGACGTCCTGCAATTCCCAGTAGCCGTCGCGCAGAAAGGCCCGGGCGGCGTCCTTGCGCTCGACGATATTGCCCTGCGGATCGAGGACGAAGAACACGGTGTCGGCCATTTCCAGGCCCTGGTTCAGGATGGCGCGGGCGCCGATGATGGTATCGCCGGAGTTGGTTTTCTGGCGGATCCACGGCGTGGCATCGGCCGCCACCGCGTTCGAATTGCCGGATCGCAGCTGGTTTTCCATCTGCTCCGACCATGAGAAGCCATGCGCGGCGATCGGATTGAGCACGCCGACCGACAATATGCCGAATAACAGCGCACCGATGCAGCAGGGCAACAGAAACTGCCAGGCCGACACTCCGGCCGAGCGCGCAATCACCAGCTCGTATTTTCGGTTGAGCGAGACCAGCGTCGCCATCGCCGAGAACAGGCCGACGAACGGCACCGTCTGCAGCATGATCATCGGCATCCTCAGCGCCGAGATGGCGACCGCCGTGCCGTAGGTGAAGCCCGGCAGGCCGGTGATGCGGCCGGACAGCTCGGTGAAGTCGATCAGGAACACCAGCGCCAGAAGGCCGATGAAGAACCAGATCGTGATCGACACGTAGCGAAAGAAGAAGTAGCGGCCCAGGGTCCAGCCCATCGTCAGGCTCCCTGGCCGGATGTGTAGCGCCGATTGAGGCGCAGCTTGAGCGCCGTCCAGCCATCGCTGACGCGGCCGGCGAAATTCGTCATCCAGTCGGCCCAGCTGCCGGGCAGTTCCATGCTTCGCGAGGTGACGATGAACCAGATGGCGACCGCCGAGGCGATGACCGGCACGCCATAGACCATATAGGCGTATTGCGGGATCTTGTCGGCCTTGCCGGCGGCAAAGAAGCCCAGCCAGCGCACGAACAGCGCAATGGCGATGGCTGTGATCAGCGGGTGGATGCGCGCCTCGCGGTGTGAGCGCGCATCGCCTGCCACGGCCAGCGCGATCAGCGCGAACACCAGCGAATAGGACCATTCGGAAAAGCGCTGGTCGAGCTCGGCCTTGTAGGCGCCGGGCCTGCGCTGGAAGATCTTGTCGTTCGGATCCGGGTTGAGCAGGTATTGCGTCGTTCGGTCCTTGGGCAGGAGCATGATATCGTTCGCCGCCGACATGAAGGCGGAAAGGTCGAAGGCGTAGGACGTGAAGCGAATGACCGACAGGTCGCCGGTCAGCGTCTTGCGATGAATGACGCCGTCATTCATCATCAGCACCTTCTCGTCACCCTTTTCGACGACGCTGCCGCTCTTGGCATAATAGATCAGATTGGCGCCTTCCTCGCGCGAATCGGCCACGAAGATGCCGCCGAGCCGGTTGTCCGGCAGCCGCTCGCCTATCTGCAGGAACAGCCCGTCGTCGATCTTGCGGAACGTGCCTTCCTGGATGATCAGCGACAAGAGATCGGCGCGCGAGGATGCTATCAGCTGGCGGTTCTTCTGCCTGGCATAGGGTTCGACGCCATTGTCGACCGCGAAGGAAAAGACGCTGGCCGCCAGCGCGATCAGCAGGACCGGCCGCACAATCGTCCAGCGCGAGGCGCCGGCGGCGTTGATGACGGCCAATTCCGAATCGGAGTTCATGACGCTGAGCGTCTGGGCCACCGCCACCACCAGGGCGAATGGCACCACGATCGGGATGATGGTGGGGATGATGAGGCCCGCGACCTCGAAAAAAGTGAGCGCCGATTGGCCACTGTCGGTGACCAGGTCGATGCGGGCAAGCACCTGCGTCGTCCAGACAATGGCCAGCGTCCAGATCAGCGCAGCGAGAAACACCGCCAGTGCGCGACGCATGATGTAGCGTTCAACGACCTTCATGTAAGGCTTTTCTCGATTTGCCGAACGGCATCATGCCCGCCGACAAGGTAGTCGTCCGGCTGCGGCTGTACAACTGGGTGCGTTTGGCCATTTCTTTCAGGCGGTTCGATCCGATTCTCCGTCCCACATCGCCCGTTCCGCAGGCCGGAGTGTCGGCGGCAATGAATAAGAAAGGGAGAACATCAATGGTTAACAACAGGTTGCGGCAGGAAAGCGGAGCCGTGCCGCGACGAATCGTTATCGATTCCGCTGCGCATATGATCCCTGATTCCGGCAAAGTCTTGCCAAATCAAGGAAAACGACCAAATGTCGCGCATCTTCCCTGAGAATGCATTTTTCCTGAAAATCTGAGCCGTTTCCCGAAAGCAGGACCTGATGACTTTGAGACCATTGATCGCCTTCGCCAAATTTGCCGCACCCAAAAAGGGCAGCATCATCGTGCTGGCGGCCGACGATGGTGGTCTTGGCGAACCGGCAAAGGCCTGCGACCCCTCAGGAACGCTGGCGCGGGCGTTTCCGGTGGCGGAGTTTTCCGGAAAATTCGCCGGTGTCGTCGAAGTGCTGGCGCCGCAGGGAACATCGCTCGACCGACTGGTGGCGGTCGGCGCCGGCAAGGTCGCCGGCCTCGATGACTTTGCCTGGCTGAAGCTTGGCGGCACCATCGCCGCGTCCCTGCGCAAGGCAGCGGAGGTGGCCGTCATCCTCGATGTGCCGGGCGCAAAGATTGGCGGCAGGCAAGCGGCGAACCTTGCCGCCGGCATCATTCTTCGCAGCTACTCCTTCGACAAATACAAGACCAGGAAAGACAAGGTCGATGCCGAGCCGAAGAAACCGGTCAAGGTGACCATCCACACCGCCGATCCTGCCGCGGCGAAAAAGGCCTTCGCCGACGAGGTTGCGGTCATCGACGGCGTGCTTCTGGCGCGCGACCTTGTCAACGAACCGGCCAATACGCTCGGCCCGATCGAATTCGCCGCCCGCGCCAAGGAACTGGAAGCGCTCGGCGTCGAGGTCGAGATCCTCACCGAGAAGGAAATGAAGAAGCTCGGCATGGGCTCGCTCCTCGGTGTCGCGCAGGGTTCGCCGCGCGGCGCCCGGATGGCTGTCATGCAATGGAAGGGCGGCAAGGCCAAGGACGCACCGGTCGCCTTCGTCGGCAAGGGCGTCACCTTCGACACCGGCGGCAATTCTATGAAGCCGGCCTCCGGCATGGAAGACATGAAGGGCGACATGGGCGGTGCCGCGGCCGTCATCGGGCTCATCCAGGCGCTGGCCGCGCGAAAGGCCAAGGCCAATGTCGTCGGCATCGTCGGGCTGGTGGAAAATGCCGTCGACGGCCATGCCCAGCGCCCCGGCGACATCGTCACCTCGATGTCGGGTCAGACCATCGAGGTGCTCAACACCGATGCCGAAGGACGCCTCGTTCTGGCCGACGCGCTGTGGTATTGCAACGACCGCTTCCAGCCGAAATTCATGGTCAATCTGGCGACGCTGACCGGCGCCATCATGGTCGCGCTCGGCCAGCATTATGCCGGCCTGTTCTCCAACAATGACGAACTTTCGGACAGGTTGACGGCGGCCGGCCAGGCGAGTCAGGAGCGGCTGTGGCGCATGCCGCTTGGGCCCGAATACGACAAGCTGATCGATTCCAAGAACGCCGACATGAAGAACATCGGCGGCCGCTATGGCGGCGCCATCATCGCCGCGCAGTTCCTGCAGCGCTTCGTCAAGGAAACGCCGTGGGCGCATCTCGACATCGCCGGCACCGCGATGGGCTCTCCGCCGAGCGAGATCAACCAGTCCTGGGGCTCGGGTTTCGGCGTCAGGCTGCTCGACCGGCTGGTGCGCGACAATTACGAGGGATAAGGCAGGGAATGGCCGATGTCCTGTTCTACCACCTGACCGAATCGACGCTGGAGGATGCGCTTCCCGGCCTGCTCGAGCGCAGCGTCGATCGCGGCTGGCGCGCCGTGGTGCAGACAGGGACCGAGGAGCGGCGCGATGCGCTCGACCTGCATCTGTGGACATTCAGGGACGATTCGTTCCTCGCGCACGCGACCGACCGTGAAGCCCATCCGGCCGAACAGCCAATCCTGCTCACCACGAGCGACGCCAACCCCAACCAGGCGCAGATACGCTTCCTCGTCGATGGCGCCGCACCCGCCGATCTCGCCGGCTACGAACGCGCCGTGTTACTGTTCGACGGCCATGACGCGGCCCAGGTCGAAGGGGCGCGGACGCATTGGAAGGTGTTGAAAGAAGCGGGCCACGCTGTCACCTACTGGCAGCAGACGCCCGACCGTCGCTGGGAGCGCAAGGCGTAAGTCGCGTTATCGGTCGCTGATCGTAACCTTGTTTATCTTCGCGCCCTGCGGGAGATCTTTCACCTGCCGATGGATTTGGCCGGCGATATGCACCTTCACAACGAAAAACGTCGTTTCCATCTCTCGCAGACTCATTTCGCCGCCAAGCACCGGCGGCTTCTTGAAATCATAGCATTGGCCGGCTGCCGGAATCAGTCGGTTCTTTCGGGCGGCAACGACAAGGCCCGCCAGCAGCAACTCGTCGCGGCGCGCTTCATTCTGCAAGTCGGCCTGAAATTCCGCCCAATGACCCGCAATTCTGGTCAATTTCCCGTCGAGCATATCGAGATGACGAACCGACCCGTCGCCGGCACGGAAAAATATGTCGCCGAAAGCTGACACCGCAGCTGGTTCAAGGCCATCCAGTCCGATCCACTTCCAGCCGTCCAACGCTTCCGCGACTTCGTTCGCAGGTGGTTCGATAAAGAGGAACTGATAGTCATGGGGCCATTCGGCTCTGATCAAGCCCCCTGTATTGGCTCTGTTGGCCTCGGCTTTTCCTTCCTGTCTGGCGTCGGACGCGCCAAAAATTGAAGAAATAAAGCGGAAAAAAGATCTGGCCATAATCGCCCCCGTACGGGTCTTTATACTTGCGAGAGATTCTAGCCGCAATCCACTGAAGGCTCCATAGTTCCCACGCATTCGTCTTGATGATGGCCATCACATTGGATCCGTTTTATGGATTGACTGGATGCAGGCTCATTGGGCGGGCTGAGAATGCGGATCAGGATCATCGGAACCGGGCGGGCCGTGCCGGCTCGATGCGTGACGTCGCGCGCCCTCGATGCGCGGCTGGGGTTTGGCGATGGACATTTCGAGGCCGCGACCGGCGTCATCGAACGCTATGTCTGCGACGCCGAATCGCAGGTCGACCTTGCTTGTGCCGCAGCCCGTCTGGCGCTTGCCGATGCCGAACTTGAGGCAGGCAGTGTCGATCTGGTCATCGGCGGTTGCGGCGTGCCTTATCAGCCGTTGCCGTCGACGGCTCCGCTGGTCATGCAGCGCCTCGGCCTTGCCGATGGGTCGGCGGCCGCCTTCGACGTCAACAGCACCTGCCTCGGTTTCCTCACAGCCTTCGAGACCGCGTCGCGCCTGATCGAGGCCGGGCAATGCCGGACGGCGCTGGTGTTCTCGTCTGAAATCGCCTCGCGCGCCCTGCCGTGGCAGGACCAGCCGGAAATTGCGGCCCTCTTCGGCGATGGCGCGGCGGCCGCCGTGCTGCAACAGGCAGCCCCTGGCGAAGGTGGGGTGGCGGCCAATCTGATGCGCACCTACCCTTCCGCCTATGCGGCCTGCAGCATCGGCTCCGGCGGCACCCGGTTCGACTTTCATCGTGAGCCCGAGGAATTCGCCCGCCACAGCCTGTTCCACATGGAGGGTAAGGAACTGTTTCGCGTCACGTCACGCCATTTCAACGGCTTTGTAGCGGAGTTGCTCGATCGCGCCGGCTGGCGTCACGACGATGTCGACCTCGTCGTGCCGCATCAGGCAAGCCCTTTCGCGCTCGCCCACATGGCGCGCCAGACCGGCTTCGCCAGGGAAAAGCTCGTCGACATCGCGGCGCGCTACGGCAATCAGATCGCCGCTTCCATCCCCTTTGCGCTCGACGTCGCGCGCCGCGAACAACGCATTGTGCCCGGCGCCAAAGTGCTGTTCCTCGGCACCTCGGCCGGCGTGTCGTTCGGCGGCATGGCGCTGGAAGCATGACCGTGGGACGCGTCCTCGTCACCGGCGCCAGCGGCTTCCTCGGCGCGCATATCATGGCGCGGCTGGCGGCAGTGGGCACACCGGCGCTGGGTCTTGGCAGGGACGCCAAACGCTGCGCGGCGCTCGAAGCCGCTGGTCATCGGGTCGTTCGGCTCGATTTGTCTCAACCATTCGATGCAGCTGCCGCGCGCGCTCTCGACGGCGTCGATGCGATCATCCACTGCGCGGCACTTTCCGCGCCCTTCGGCAGGTTGGCGGATTTCCAGACGGGAAATGTCACAGCTACCCGCAACCTCAGCGATTTCGCGCGCGGGCAAGGCGTGCGCCGCTTCGTCCATATCTCCAGCCCGACGGTCTGTTTCGCCTATCGCGACCAGCTCGGAGTTTCCGAGAATGCGGCCTTGCCCCCTCCGGTCAATCACTATGCCCGCACCAAGCGGCAGGCCGAGGAGATCGTGCTGGCGGCGCCTGAGATCAGCCCGGTGGTGCTGCGGCCGCGCGGCCTCTACGGTCCCGGCGACCGCACGCTGCTGCCGCGTCTGCTGCAGGTGGCACGGCAGCGCCCGCTGCCGCTGTTTCGCGACGGCAAGGCGCGCATCGATCTCACTTATATAGAGGATGTCGTCGATGCGGTGCTTGCCGCGCTCTCCGCCGGGAGCGCTGCCGAGGGACAGATATTCAACATCTCCGGCGGCGAAGTGGTGCCGGTCCGCCGCATTGCCGAGGCGGCCTGCGCCCGCGCCGGCGTGCAGCCGCGCTGGCGCAGAATGCCGCTCTGGCCCGCCATGCTGACGGCAGGGATAGCGGAGGCGGTAGCGAATATATTGCCCGGCCGCCCGGAACCGCCGGTGACGCGCTACGGTCTTGGCCTGTTCGCCTATGCGCAGAGCCTCGATCTTTCCAAGGCAGGCCGCATCCTCGGCTGGGCGCCGAAAGTGTCGTTCGAGGAAGGGCTCGATCGCACATTCGGCAAGGCGATGGAAAACAGGAGGGCAGCGTGAAGATCGTCTTCGCCAACAGCGCCTCTGTCAGCGCAGCCGAGCGCCTGATCCTGCGCGGCGGCAGCTGGGCGAAGGTCAGGCTACGTGTCCGCTACGGCCTGATCATGCATCCGCGAGCCGGCCCCGTCCTGATCGATACCGGCTACACGCCGCATGTGACACAAGGCAGTGGGCGCAGCACGGCGCTGCGTCTTTACAGTGCGATCCTCCGGCCCCAGCTCAACGAAGCCGAGCAGCCGCTCGCGGTACTGGCGCGCTTCGGCCTCTCGCCGCAGGACGTGCGCACCGTCATTGTCACGCATTTCCATGCCGACCACATGTCGGGCCTGTCGCTGTTTCCCAACGCTCGGCTTATCGCCAATGACACCGCCTGGGCGCGGGCGAAGGCCAAGACTTCCCGGCAGAATCTGCGCCATGGCGTCTTCAAGGAACTGTTCCCGTCTGACTTCGAGGCCCGACTCGACGGGCTGTCGTCGAAGCGGCAGGTCGAGCCGCGTGGCGGCGTACCGGGCGGCGCCGATCTGTTCGGCGACGGCAGCGTCGTCGCAGTCGGTCTGCCCGGCCATGCCGATGGCCAGTTCGGCCTTTCGTTCCCAAATCTGGAGCGGCCGCTGCTCTACGCCGTCGACGCGCAATGGTTGTTCGCGGCCCTTGTCGAAAACCGAACTCCCGGTCTGCCGGCAACCCTGCTGGCCGAGGATGCCGCCGCGATCGAGCCGACCAGCGTAATGTTGCGCCGGTTTCTGGCGACCGGCGGCGAGGTTGTTCTTTGTCATGATCCGGCGGTGACGGCCTACGATCTGGCCGGAGAGAGCGCATGAACGGGCCGACGGAAGCGGCCCGTTCGTTTGTGTTGACGCAATGGCTCTCGCGCAAGAGCCGTGAGAATTTCGAACGCTGGCAAGGTCATGCCTTGCGCCGCTTTCTCGACCGCGACCTGCCGCGCGCGCCGTTCTACGGCAAGACGCCGCGTCATCTCGGCGATCTGCCGGTGACCGACAAGGCGACGCTGATGGGCAATTTCGAGCGCTTCAACATCCGTGGCGTCTCGGCCGCCGAGGCCTGGAAGGCGCAGGCCGGCGATGGCCGCATTGGCGAACTGACAGTCGGCTCCAGCACCGGCACGTCGGGCAATCGCGGCCTGTTCATCATTTCCGAAGCGGAAAAATACCGCTGGCTGGGCACCATCCTGGCCAAGGCCGTGCCCGATCTGCTCTGGCGCCGGCAGCGCGTGGCGGTGATCCTGCCGCAGAACACCCGGCTCTACGACAGCGCGCGCAAATCGCGGCGTATCGACCTGCGCTTCTTCGATCTGACGCGCGGTCCGGAGAGCTGGCGCGGCGCTCTCGAAGATTTCGCGCCTACGGTGATCATCGCGCCGCCGAAGATGCTGCGGCACTTCGCGGCCGAGGGCTTTAGGCTCAAGCCGCAGCGTGTCTTCAGCGCCGCCGAAACGCTCGACCCGGTTGACCGGCCGGTCATCCAGGCATTCTTTGGTCGTCAGCTCGACCAGATCTACATGGCGACGGAAGGGCTGTTCGCCGTCACCTGCCGCCAGGGCGGGCTGCATCTGGCCGAGGATTCGGTGTTCTTCGAGTTCGAACCGGCCGGCGACGGCCTGGTCATGCCGCTGATCACCGCCTTTCGCCGCCGGACCCAGATCATGGCGCGCTACCGGATGAACGATCTGCTGCGGCTGTCCGAAAAGCCATGCCGCTGCGGCTCGCCGCTGCGCACGCTGGACGAGATCGTCGGCCGAATGGACGACGCTTTCCGGCTCGCCTCGCCGCACGGGCAGCTCCTCGTCACGCCCGACATACTACGCAATGCGGTGCTCAAGGCCGACCGGCGCATCGACGATTTCCGCCTGGTCCAGACCGCTGCCGACGTCATCGAACTCAGCCTGGCCCCCGGGCTTGCCGACGAAGCTGCCGCCGCCGCCCATGCAGCCGTGCGAACGCTACTGGCCGCGCGCCAGGCGACGGTGAGAGTCAGCCTCCTGCGCAAGAGCCTGCCGCTGGAGACCAGCCGTAAACTGCGTCGGGTCGAATGCCGCCTGGGAGCGGCATCATGAACCGGCCTGCCGCATTGCCACTCGCTCAACTGGACCAGGTTGAAAACAACCCGCGTGAGGTCGACGCCTTCGTTCAGCTATTCAACGAGGTGCCGGCGCGCAACCTCGTGCGCAATCTGACGGTGGCTGTTGAAACCTTCGCCATCGCCGGCCGCTCCTTTCCGCTGACGCTGAACGACAGAAGCGAAGCGCCGAATTGCTATATCTGCTGCCCGTCCAGCGCCTATATCGACTATGCCATCGACGAGACGCGCAATTTCGTCTCCTCGCCCTTGCTGCAAAAAACGATCCGGATGCTGATTGGCCTGTGCGCGCCGCTGGTCAGGATGAGCGGCCTCGACCATCAGGTGCAGCTCAACAACTGGCTCTATTCGACCAATCCGGTGCCGCTGCTCGATCGCAACGCGGTCGCGGCGATCCGCGACGATCTCACGGCGCGTTTTCCCGATCGCGCTGTTCTCATCCGCTCCCTGAACGAGATCGCCGATCCCTCGACAATCGCAGCGCTGAAGGCGGAGGGTTTTCGAATGCTGGCGGCGCGGCAGATCTACATCTTCGCAGGCGACGGTTCGGCCATGACCAACGACATGAAGCGCGACCGCAAGCGGCTGCCCACGACGCCTTTCGAGCAGGTCGGCAATGGCGACTTCACCGAGGCCGACTATGCGCGCGCCGAAGCGCTCTACCGGATGCTCTATCTCGACAAATACACGCCGCTCAACCCGCACTACACGGCCCGCTATATCGGCGAGACGCACCGTCGCGGCATCCTGCAACTGGCAGGCCTGCGTCGTCCCGGCGGTGAACTGGTCGCCGTCGCCGCTTTGTCTCAGAACGGCAGGACACTGACGCAGCCCATCGTCGGCTACGACACCGGCCTCCCGGTGAGCGAAGGCCTTTACCGCATGATGATGGCGCTGGCGCAGGATCATGCGATGGCGCACAGCCTGTTCTTCAACATGAGCGCCGGTGCCGCCGCCTTCAAACGCTTGCGCGGCGCCGTGGCGACGGTGGAATACAACGCCGTCTATGCTGCCCATCTGCCGCGCCGCCAACGCATGGCGGTGCGGATCATGGAATTTGTGCTCGCGAAGATCGGCATTCCCCTGCTCAGGAGATTTGAACTTTGAGCGACACCCGGCAGCAGAAAGACAAAGACTATTGGCAGGCGGTGATGCGGTCTGCCGACATCAAAGCCAAGCCGAAGCGCATCCTGTTCGACGGCGCGCCACTGGTGCTGTTCCGCTCGGCGAAAGGCATTGCCGCCCTCTTCGACCGCTGCGCTCACCGCCTGGTCGAACTCTCGACCGGCAAGGTCGTCGGTGGCGAGATCGAATGTCCCTATCATGGCTGGCGCTACAATGGGGAAGGGCGCTGCACCGCCATTCCCGGCCATGTCGGCGACGTCCCGCATTACCGTATCCGCCGCTACAGCGCGATCGAGCGCGACGGCGTCGTCTTCGTCTCGGCAGGCACGCCTGAGGGCGAGCCCTATCTCCATTGCATGCAAGGCAAGGATGTCGTCGTGAAGCGGGTGCGAAGCTCGGCGCGATCGACGGTGCTCGACGCCGCCGAGAACATTCTCGACGCCACTCACACCCACTTCACCCACAAGGGTGTGCTGCGCGGCCTGACCGCAAAGCGCCATCTCGTGCGCGTCGAGGTGACCGGCGGCAAGGGCTGGGTCGAAAGCTGCTACACCGGCGAGGACCGCCAACAGGGGCTGGTCAGCCGGCTGCTGGAAGGCAAGCGCGCCAAGACCATCGGCCGCTACCGCCATCCCGGCATCGTCGAACTCGAATATTGGGGCAAGGGCGGCTTGGCGCTGGCGACCACTTTCCATTTGCGTCAGGCGGACGAACGGACCGTCGAAGGCGTCGGCTGGCTGATCGGCCCGCGACAGGGCCTGTTCGGCGAACTCAAGGCGCTTGCTTTCCGGCCGCTCTTTGCCTTTGCCCTGCAGCAGGATCGCCGTGTGCTGAAATCGGCCAGCGACAACGCCCGTATATCGCCGCAGGTTCAGCCGGCGATCGGCCCGCTGGATTTCCTGCGCCGCGACATAGCGGCGATCATCGACGGCAAGATGCCACCGGCGGCGGCAGAGCCGCGGGTGCACCAAATCGAGTTGTAATCTAAAGTTCACGGCACTTGATTCCAGTTCTGCTGTAAATTATAGTTCACGGATGATCGAAGTTCGATCCACTGACGAATTCCGAAAATGGCTCAGAGGGCTCACGGACATTCGCGCCGTAAAGAAGATCACCCAACGGATTGTCCGCGTTCAGGCTGGGCTGTTGGGAGACGCCAAGTTCTTCGATGGCATAGGAGAATTGCGCGTAGATTACGGTCCGGGATACCGCGTGTACTTCGTCCGGCGCGGCAACACGGTCATTATCCTGCTCTGCGGCGGTGACAAAGGCTCGCAGGACAGGGACATCGGAAAAGCCAGGAAAATGGCAAAGGAAGTTTGATATGACCCTCAGAACCACACCATTCGACGCCGCCGAATATCTTGATGACGCTGAGTCTCAAGCCGAACTGCTCGCTGATGCGTTCGAGACCGGGGACGCGACTTATATTGCGCACGCCCTCGGCATTGTCGCGCGCGCCCGCGGCATGACAAGCATAGCGAAGGACGCCGGCGTGACCCGAGAGGCACTCTACAAGGCGCTGAGCGAAAAGGGCGATCCGCGCCTCAGTACATTGCTGGGCGTAACCAAGGCGCTTGGCCTGCAATTGTCCGCAAAGCCAGTTATCCCGTTTAGGCAACCTTAGCAGGACTTACGCACTCAGCTGAAAACGGGAAGTTCCGCTTCAACTCGACTAGTCCTGCTCCGGCCCATTCCACTCGATATCGCGCGTCGACGCAGCCTGAAGGCTGATGCGCTGGCGCAGTGCTGTGCCGGCGATCTCGGCCAGCGTGCGCCACTGCGCCCGCTTCGGCGCGGGGTCGCCCGGCCAGTCGAGCAGCTCATCGGCATCGTGCATCGCCTGGCGAAAGCTGCCGAGACCACCGGAGCGCAGTGCCGCCGGCATCCCGTAGATCCACATCGCCAGCCTCACCGTCTGCGGCGCCGTCACGTCGGGCTTCACCTCGGCGCCATCCTCCAGCACCGCGTCGGCGAAGCGCCGCGGATCGCGAAAGAAGTGCAGGCCGCTCACGGCGCGCGGATTGCACTCCAGTGGCAGCACCCTGCCGTTGTTCTCGCGCATCAGGTCGAAGGATATCTGGCCGGTCCAGCCGGCGCCGGCGACGAAGGTTTCGACGAAGCGCCGCGCCGCGATATCCTCGACCGGCTCGAAACAGATGCCGGCGCCCTTGCCGGCGCGATAGAGCGAACGGTAGAGCGCCAGCGCTTTGAGTTCACCCTCGACCGCCACCGCATAGGCGCTGATCTCTTCACCGGCGATGTAGCGCTGCGCCACCCAAGGAGCGGCGGGCGAGGGGCGGACGGCGTCGAGTTCGTCCGGCGATGGCCGCAGCAGTACGTCACGGGCAAAACGTGACCACACAGGTTTGAACACCAATTCGCGCGATTGGCCACGAACGCCGTCGAGATCGGCCTCGCTTTGCAGCAGTATCGTTTCCGGCACGTCGAGCCCAAGGCTCTGCGCCAGCCGGATGAAGGCATGCTTGTCGTGAACGCTGGCGAGCATCGCCATCTCGGGTGCGAAGAGGCGGGCCGGCATGGCGCGGTGCTGCCAGAGACGACCGAGATAAAAGACTTCCTCGCAGGTCGGGATAACGAGTTCGATGCCTTCCGCGCGGACAAGCGCTTCGACCGCCTTGGCATAGGCGTCGGCGGCAAAGCGCGGCGGCAGCAGGCGATGGTAGGCGGCGCAGGCCGTGCTCGCTGCGGCGATCGGCCGGGCCGGGCTGTCGGCCAGGATCACCCGGCGACCGGCGCCATGCAGCAGCCGCGCCAGGTGCAGCGCCACCGGCGCGCGGGCACCGGTGATCAGCACGGTGCTATTGGGCATGAGCCACCGGCATCGGTTGGAAAAGACGAGTCGATGCTTCTGCGGAAGGCTTCATTCGCCATAAGTGCCACATGGCTTGCGTGCCGCCAACGGACTCCACAAAGGTGGCTCCGCTGCGTCAGCCATCGCTTTTTGGCCTTCGGGGCGTTATTGGCAATCTGTTGAACACCCGGATCTCCTCAATGCGCTTTCTGTTTGTCCTGATACTGCTTGCCGGCGCCGCCATTGGCTTCGTGTATCCCTGGGCCATGAGCAATTTCTCCGGCCACGAGATCGGCGCCTGGCGCGTCTACGACCAGGGACGGTTTAGGCCTGTGACGGTGACGCTGAAAGCTGGCGACGCGCCGGTCAGAGTGCTGGTCGACCTGACGGCGAGGGCCGAGCGCATTGTCTCGCAGCAGCGCACTGTGCTGACGCTGACTGCCGCCACAGCCGGCCGCACGGTGCTTGCCTCGACGCTGCAATTCAACCACGCCGACAATCCGCGCCAGGTCAGCCCGCAACTGCCCGACAAGATCTTTCGCGACGAGGCCGGCGTGATCGAAACCGTCAGTCCCGGCGCCTATCTCTTCACCGCCGGCCCGGGCGACGCCGACGATATCCCGATACGCGCAGTGGATCTGATACTGCGCTCCGGCGCCGGTGAGATCGATCAACGCGCACGGCCGGTTGGCTATGGGCTGATGGCCGTCGGCCTGATCGGCTTCCTGCTTACTCTGGCTTTCGGCGGTCGCCGGCCGGAGAACCCGAACTCGAAGCCGCCACCGCCGCGTTGGGGCAGAGGCTCCTCGACATGAGCGCAGCATGAACTACCGTCACGCCTATCACGCCGGCAATTTCGCCGACGTCGTCAAGCATGTCGTGCTCAGCCTTCTGCTCGACTATCTGAAGCAAAAGGACAAGGCGTTCCGTGTCGTCGACACTCATGCCGGCATTGGCCGCTACGATCTTTCGTCGGCGGAAGCGCAAAAGACCGGCGAATGGCAAGGCGGCATCGGCCACCTCATCCACGCCCCGATCGAAAAATCGGCGGCTGCGCTGCTTGCCCCCTATCTTGAAGCGGTGCGTTCGCTCAATCCCGATGGCGGGGTGAAGAAATATCCGGGCTCGCCATTGATCGCCAGGCACCTCATGCGAAAGCAGGACCGGTTGTCGGCGATCGAACTGCACGAGGCAGATGCTGCCAGGCTGAAGACGCTGTTTGCCGGCGATTTCCAGACAAGGGTGATCGAACTCGACGGCTGGCTGGCGCTTGGCGCGCATCTGCCGCCAAAGGAAAAGCGCGGCCTGGTGCTGATCGATCCGCCGTTCGAAGAAGCCGGCGAATTCGACCGCCTGGTCGATGGCATGCAGAAAGCGCACAGGCGCTGGCCGGGTGGCATCTACGCGCTGTGGTATCCGATCAAGGACCGCAAAGCGATCATCGCCTTCCGCAAGGCGCTCAAGCAATCCGGCGTTCCAAAACTGCTCGACATCGAGTTCGAGATCCGGCCGGCATCGCGTGAACCAAGCCTCGACGGCAGCGGCATGGTGGTGGTCAACCCGCCCTTCACGCTGGAGCGCGAACTGCGCATCGTGCTGCCGGTCCTGCACAGATTGCTGGCGGTCGAAAAGCCGGCGCACTGGTCGCTGGAATGGCTGGCCGGGGAGTAGCGACGCTTCGCAGCGGGCGACGCCCGCGGCAAAGACACAAAGTCGCTAGAAGTTTTGACGGTGGCGCCATCCGCGAATGCTCAGTTGTGTTGAACGAACCGAAACCATGGAGATGCACATCTAATCGGCTTGGCGTTGACGCTAATCCCAGAATCAGATAGATAGATATCTAATTATTAGATTTCGAATCGAAGCCAAGATCGACAAAAAAGGAACTGGTCAACGCGATAGGCTTCGCGATGTCGCGCTGGCAGGATGCCATTGAAACGTTCGATGGGACCGTTGCCGAAATCTATGTGCTGAGCGCTGCCGAGCGCCGCTGTCTCGGCGCGATCAGTCACGGCCCGCGGCCGGCAAACGTCGTAGCGAGGGAGACAAATCTCACGCCGGCGGCGGCTACGACGTTGATTGACCGGCTGGAAAAGCGCGGCTTCGTCAGCCGCCAGCCGGATCCCGGTGACAGGCGCAAGGTCATGGTCGCGGCGGGCAAGAAGACCGAGGAACTCGTCCGGCGCTGCTACCATCCGATCTTCGAGGCAGGTGCCGCATTGCTGGAGAAATACACGGTGGCCGAGATGCAGTTTTGCTCGGCTTCATCGAAGAGGTCGAAGCGATGCAGAAGGTGTAGACCGAGAGGCTGCGCGGCAAAGCAAAACCGGTGCCTTGAGAGAAGGCATCGAAGGATGGTCCGGCGCAACGCCGGTCCGGTTTCAACTGTGTACTGTCAAGGAGACCCTATGCCCCGTATGATCTTCGTCAACCTGCCCGTCGCCGACCTCGCTGCGTCGATGGCCTTCTACAAAGCTCTCGGTTTCGACAACAACCCGCACTTCACCGACGACACCGCAGCCTGCATGGTGCTGAGCGAAACGATCAACGTCATGCTGCTCACCCATGCCAAATGGCGTCAGTTCACCGATCGCCCCATCCCACCGGCCACCTCGAGCGAGGTCATGCTTGCCGTGTCCTGCGACAGCCGCGCGGCGGTCGATGCGATGAATGAGGCGGCGGCTAAAAATGGCGGCGCCGCCGACATCAACGCCCAGCAGGATTATGGCTTCATGTACAATCGCAGCCTGGCCGATCCTGACGGCCACGTCTGGGAAGCGATGTGGATGGACCCGGCCGCCATACCGCAGGGCGACGCCAAGCAAGGCTGAACCGGGTTTCGGCGGCCCGCCGGCCATGGGCAGGCCGCTTTTCCTAATGGGCAAGGCGAGCTTTTTCAAACGTCAGGACGTGGTTTCGCAGCTTCGCACCGGAAAAACCGGTTGCGGAGCGGGAAACCATCGGCAGCGCGACCGCTTGACCGCGCGCCGCCGAATCCGCAAAGTGGGCGCAGTCGACCTTTGAGAGGCTGCCATGACTCGCTTTGCCAAATCCGCTCTTGCTGCCCTGATTTCGCTTTGCACGCCGCTGGCCGCACCCCTCGGCCAGCCAGCGCAGGCCGCCGATCTTTCCGTCTATTCCGACGAGGACAGCGGCGTTTGCGGCGAGGCCTGGGTGCTAAGCAAGATCTCCAGCCGCTTCTCCTACCAGGTGCATCACGTGCCGCATCTGCCGGATGTTTCGATCACCGATTTCCAACGCATCCACCAGCATCGCTATCTCCCGGCCAGCGAAGAATGGCCGATCGGCCGCCGCTATTGCGGCGCCACCGTCAGCCTTTCCGATGGCCGCGCCCGCACCATCTGGTACTTGATCGAGGAAGGCCAGGGTTTTGCCTCGATCGGCGACAATGTCGAATTCTGCGTCTCGGGCTTCGACCGCTGGATGGTCTACAACGGCCGCTGCCGCGTCCTGCGCTAAGGTCGGATAAGAACCGCCGTTGAACCTGCTATCTCCCCGCAAGGGGGAGATCTGATGTCGCACCGGTTTCGCCAATCTCCGAACTGCTGCCGCTGCCTCACACCGCCTTCCCACCAGACACGTAAGCGCAGATCAGCTCGACCAACTGCTTCTGCAGCTCCGGCAAGTCGAGCATGTCTCGCCGCGCGGCATTGTGGATGACGCCCTCGACCGCTGAGGACAGCACCCGGGCCACGGTCTCATTGTCCTTTCTGCGCCTGCGATATTGCGCCACCGCCGCCGTGTAGTGATCAAGATAGCGCGACTGGAACGAGGCATGGGCGGCGCGTGAGCCGCGATCGCCCGGCGCCTCGTCGAGCAGCACCTGATGCAGCGTCGGATGGATGCTGTGCGCATCGATCATGCCGCGCACCAGCTCCTGCGCGAATCGCTTGAGCGGCTTGTCGCCTTCTGCTGATTCGGCGATCACCGACAGCACCTGATCGAAATGTCGCCGGCGAATTGCTTCGACCAGCGACAGCTTGTCGGGAAAATATTGATAGAGCGAGCCGATGCTGACGCCGGCCGCATCGGCCACCTTGTTGGTGGTGAAGCCGGCCCAGCCGAGCGCGCTCAGAACATGAGCACCGGCTTCGATGAGCGCCTCGACCGTCGCTCTCGAACGCGCCTGGCGCGGCTGCTTGCGCATGCGTGAGCGCGGCTTTGCAATGCGAGTAGACATGTCTGCTCCAGCAGCCAAGAATATAGATAACATACTCACATTTTTTGGAAAGGATACAGACCATGGACGCGCTGGATTTGCTCCGCAGCCTCTTCGTTTATCAAGCCTGGGCGAATGGTGAATTGCTGCAGAAGCTTGCGGGCCTCGACCAGCAGGAGCATGTCGATCAGCGCCACACGGCGAACCGTCTCATCAACCACAACCTTGTCGTATCGAAGATATTCGCCGCGCATCTTTCCGGCACGCGTCATGGCTATGCGTCCGACAACACCGAGGACACACCGGCACTCGATGAATTGAGCGCTGATGTCGCTGCGATGGATCGTTGGTATCTCGACTATATCGAAGCCGTCTCGCCAAAGCTCATGTCAGAGCCTGTGCCTTTCACCTTCACCGACGGCGACAGGGCGATGATGTCACGCAAGGAAATGCTGACCCATGTCGTCACGCATGGCGGCTATCACCGCGGCGAGATCGGGCGGATCCTGATGCAGATCGGCATTGCGCCGCCGTGGGATGCGTTTGCCGTCCACCTCCACCACGCCGAGCCTTGCGCTGGCTGCAGGTGCGCGAGCGGGTTGGCGCTTAGGGGCCTGCACCCCTTGGCTTCCAAGGGATCGCGGCTTCCCGGGAGGAGGATTCCCCGATCTTTCGTTTCCCATTTCCGTTTGGCATCTCTTGCGCCGAAGCTGGCGATCTCCCTTCTCGTCGGGGAGACGTCCGACACAACAGGCTGTCCCTTCAAGTGCTGTCTTTCCTGGCTTCCGTCCACCCACTCGCAATATACGAGTAAAAAGCTCGCGTGTAATTTAGTGCTGTTCCCGCGACCGCTGGGATGAAGCAAGATCAGCCTCTGCGGTGCGATGATGGTTGCCATCCGATAGGTCGCCGATGACCGCGTGAGATCGACGGCGTTGCAAGAGAATGTGAGCTTGACGAGAAGAACGTGTGAGTCGCGATATCAGAGATTTCTCTCGCAACAGTTCGCTGCGAAGCGGGAAGATTTCTTGCCGATTTCTGTGCCGATCATTCCGATAATGCTCTCAGCGTAACCGAAACTTAATCTGCGAAATTCTATGTAATGCTTCGCTGGCTAGATACGCACGAGTCAGATATGCATTAGCTCGCCGGGTCACTCACGGCCATCGGCACAAACGCAAGGGGCATCGCATGGCAAAGACCACGACGAAGGCGCCGGCGGCGAAAGCGCCGGCAAAGAAAGCGGCACCGAAAGCTGCCGCGAAACCTGCAGCAGTAAAGAAGGCAGCACCGAAGGCAGCGGCAAAGCCGGCCGCCAAGGCAGCGGCAAAGCCGGCAGCTAAGGCAGTAGCAAAACCCGCCGCCAAGGCAGCAGCGAAACCCGCCGCCAAGAAGCCGGCCGCCAAGGCTGTGGCGAAGCCTGCTGCGAAGGCAGCAGCCAAGCCCGCCGCCAAGAAGCCGGCAGCCAAGGCAGCGGCAAAACCCGCCGCCAAGGCTCCGATGAAGGCCGCCGCCGCCAAGTCGACGGCAGCTGTGAAGAAGGCTGCACCGGCCAAAAAGCCAGCCGCCAAGAAGAAGTAACAGCGGACCATCTCAAAGCTCCCGGGAACTTTGCCGACTGGCAGATTCCCGGGAGCTTTTTTGTTGTGATTTAGGTCTTGTTTTGATGCATGTCGTTCTCTCGAAATTGACGCCACTTCTGTGAGACATGCATTGGCGATTTCATTGTCGGCGGATTGGCCGCCTGGTTTTGCCCTTCTGGCAGTTGCTCCCTCAGGGAAGATCGGCCAACACTAAGGCGGTCGCATCCGATGGGGTTCAGGCGACGCGCTCTAGACCTTTGTTTTACGCGCGTCGTTCTCAAGACCGGAGCCGCATTGTTGAGCGACATGCACTGGCCGTCCGAAAACAGGGAACCGATCATGCCGAAGCTGCTCTACGCGTCCTCATCCCCCTACAGTTCCAAGGTGCGCATGGCAGCACTCCATGCCGGCATTGCCGTCGAGCTGGTGCCGGTCAAGACCGAGGACAAGCCTGCTGAACTGATGTCAGCCAATCCCCTCGGCAAGATTCCGGTGCTGGTGCTCGACGACGGCCGCTCGATCCACGACAGCCGCGCGATCACTCAGCATCTCAACCGCGCTTCCAAGAGCCTGTTGTTGCCGCGCAATGCCGACAAGCGCCTCAAGGCCGAAGTGCTGGAGGCGCTGGCCGACGGCATATGCGACTGCGCGCTGTCGATGGTCTATGAGCGGCGCACGCGTCCGGAGGAGATGGTCTATCAACCCTGGCTCGATCGCCAGTGGACCAAGATCACCGCCGCACTCGATTTCCTCAACGCCAATCCGCCGAAGCTGCCGAAGAAGATCACGCTTGGCCAGCTGGCGTTGCGTGCCTGCCTCGGCTACCTCTCTCTGCGCTTCGCCGGCAAATGGGAAAAGGGCCGCGGCCGCCTGACCCGCTGGGCAGCGCGTTTCGATGAGAAGTTTCCGGGGCTGAAGGTGGCTGTGCCGGCCTGACGGGCGAAACAAAAAAAGCCGGGCGCGAGGCCCGGCTTTCTTGTGTCGTGGCTTGAACGACAGTTAGAACTTCATACCGACGCCGAAGGTGACGCGGTTGTCGCTCTCTTTGACCTTGGTGCCGACACTGTCGAAGCTCTTGGAACCGAAGTCGGTGTAGCGGTACTCGACACGGCCGAACACATTGTCGGTGATCTTGATGTCGGTGCCGACGCCGGCCGTCCAGCCGAGCATGGTGTTGCTGTCGCTGTCGCCGGGGACCGAGACCTTCTGGTTCTTCAGGGCGCCGCCGCCGGTGCCGTAGAGCAGGATTTCCGGGGTCACGGCGTAACCCAGACGGGCGCGCAGCGAGCCTTCGAAGCCGCCCTTGGAATTGACGCCGCCGCTGTCACCCTTGACGCCATTGTAGCCGAGATCGGCTTCAGCACCGTACACGAAGTTTTCCTGCTGCCACTGGTAGCCGCCGAAAACGCCGCCGACAAAGCCCTTGGTCTTGATGTCGGGGCCGCCGTCGTGGACTTTGGCATGACCGCTGAAGCCGTAGCCGGCGCTGAGACCGGCATACGGGCCGGCCCAGGAAGCGACGGGGAGCTCGGCGATCGGGGCTGGCGCCGGGGGCTCTTCCGAGACGACATCGGCAGCAAAAGCGGTACCGCTGAGGGCGAAGAGCCCGAGCGCAACCGCGAGCGGCGCGAATTTGAGATTGGTTTGCATTGTTGTTTACTCCTTAAGCCACAAGACACGTAGGCTTGTTTGTCCTGAGCGCCATCAACCCGTCCGGGGGGTGAAACGGATCTGGCACTCAACGGTTCCGAATGTCGTGTCAAAATGCGGCGGCAGCGAACCTGAAAATGGGTCATTCCCCGGCACGAATGAGGCCGAAGCTTGACGTTGCATCTTCGCAACAGCGAAATGTCAGTACGCAGGCGATGCTGCACTGCACTCGGCTTGGTGCAACGGGTTCAGCGTCCTATATTGCGGTCCTGCCGACCCGAATCCGGGGCGGTGCCGGCGGCGAAAAAGCCGTTTCGCCACATTCCTGCCCCAGGTGGAAACGGCATTTAACCCCTGGACGCGTCACAATGTGCCGCTAGCCGAATTGAGGCGCAGATTGAGGATTGACAGATGATCGAAGCCGCCGGAACGGCGCTGGTGACGGGCGGGGCGAAGCGGATCGGCAAGGCGATCGTCGAGGATCTGGCCGCGCACGGTTTTGCCGTCGCCATCCACGCCAACCGCTCGACCGCCGAGGCCGACGCGCTGGCTGCGAGCATCAGGGACGGAGGCGGCCGCGCCGGCGTGGTAGCCGCCGATCTGACCGACATGGATGCGGTTGGCGATCTCGTCGGCCGCGCCGCGGCAGCGCTCGGCCCGGTCACGCTTCTTGTCAACAATGCGTCGCTGTTCGTCGACGATAGCGTCGAGGACTTCGACTGGGCGGCATGGGACCTTCACTTCGCCATCCATGTGAAGACGCCGGCGCTGTTGGCGCAAAACTTCGCCCGCGCCTTGCCGCAAGGGCAGGAGGGGCTGATCGTCAACATCATCGACCAGCGCGTCTGGCGGCCGACGCCGCGCTATTTCTCCTATGCGCTGTCGAAGTCGGCCTTGTGGACGCAGACCGAAATGCTGGCACAGGCGCTCGGTCCGCGCATCCGCGTCAACGCCATCGGTCCCGGTCCGGCGCTGAAGAATGCCCGCCAGGACGATGATGATTTCCAGAAGCAGGTCGATGGCCTGATTCTGAAGCGCGGCCCGCAATTGGCCGAATTCGGCGCCACCATCCGCTATCTCTGGGAGGCGCGCTCGGTGACCGGCCAGATGATCGCGCTCGACGGCGGCCAGCATCTTGCATGGCAGACGCCGGATGTGACAGGCATGGTGGAATGAGTCCCGCAGACCAGAAACACAAGACGCGCGCCGGCGCCGCCGACGATATGCCGCCCGACATCGAGCTTGAGGATGAAGCGGTCGAGGAGATCGTCGAGCCCGAGGCCACCGGGCCCGATGTCGCCTTCACAGCGATAGACTGGCAGCCGCATGCCAGCGACGCCGACGGCATGGTCGGCGCGGAGGTCATCCAGACACTGGTCAAGCGGCTGCCCAATGCGCCCGGCGTCTACCGCATGATGAACGCTGCCGGCGACGTGCTTTATGTCGGCAAGGCGCGCAGCCTGAAGAAGCGGGTGACCAACTACGCGCAAGGCCGGTTCCACACCGCCCGCATCGGCCGCATGGTGCGCGAGACATCGACGATGGAGTTCGTCGTCACCCGCACCGAAATCGAAGCGCTGCTGCTCGAGGCCAATCTCATCAAGCGTTTGCGGCCGCGTTTCAATGTGCTGATGCGGGACGACAAGTCGTTCCCTTACATCCTGTTGACCGGCGATCACGTCTCGCCCGGCATCTACAAGCATCGCGGTGCGCGCTCGCGCAAGGGCGACTATTTCGGACCTTTTGCGTCGGCCGGCGCGGTCGGGCGCACCATCAATTCGCTGCAGCGCGCCTTCCTGCTCAGGAGCTGCACCAACTCCTTTTACGAAAACCGCACCCGGCCGTGCCTGCTCTACCAGATCAAGCGCTGTGCCGGTCCATGTACCGGGGAGATCTCGCATAGCGACTATGCCGAGCTGGTCAGCGAGGCGAAGGATTTTCTGTCGGGCCGCAGCCAGAAGGTGAAGACCGAAATCTCTGCCGCCATGCAGCAGGCCTCGCAGGAGCTCGATTTCGAACGCGCCGCCATTTATCGCGACCGGTTGGCTGCACTGTCCCATGTGCAGAGCCATCAGGGCATCAACCCGGCCACGGTCGACGAGGCCGATGTCTTTGCCATCCATCAGGAGGGCGGCCAGGTCTGTATCCAGGTGTTTTTCTTCCGCACCGGCCAGAACTGGGGCAACCGCGCCTATTTCCCCAAGGCCGATCCGGCACTGGAGGGGGCGGAAGTGCTGGGCTCGTTCCTGGCGCAGTTCTATGACGACAAGCCGACGCCACGGAACATCCTTCTGTCGCGAGGCGTCCAGGATCAGGAACTGTTGGCCGAAGCGCTGTCCACCCGCGCCGGCCGTAAAGTGTCGATCTCGGTGCCGCAGCGCGGCGAGAAGAAGGATTTGACCGACAACGCGCTGCAGAATGCCCGCGAGGCGCTCGGCCGCCGCCTGGCCGAAACCTCCACGCAAGGCCGGCTGCTCGCCGGCTTTGCCGAGACCTTCGGCCTGCCGAAGCCGCCGGTGCGCATCGAGGTCTACGACAATTCGCACATTATGGGCACCAACGCCGTTGGCGCCATGGTCGTTGCGGGGCCGGAAGGGTTTGTGAAGAACCAGTACCGCAAATTCAACATCCGCTCGACCGAGATCACGCCCGGTGACGATTTCGGCATGATGCGCGAGGTGATGGAACGGCGCTTTTCGCGGCTGCTGAAGGAACATGGCGATGTCGTTCCCGACGACGCGGCAGCCGGTGGAGCAGGCGACGACATCGAGGAAGACATCTCCGGCAGCTTCCCGGCCTGGCCGGACGTCATCCTGATCGATGGCGGCCAGGGCCAGATGAGCGCGGTGCGCAAGATCCTCGCCGACCTCGGCATCGAGGATCGCGTGGCGGCCATCGGCATCGCCAAGGGCCAGGACCGCGATGCCGGCCGCGAGCGTTTTTTCGTCAGAGGCAGGGACTCGTTTTCGCTCCCCGTGAGGGATCCCGTGCTCTATTTCGTCCAGCGGCTGCGCGACGAGGTGCATCGCTTCGCCATCGGTTCGCACCGCGCGCGGCGGAAGAAGGAATTGGTCAAGAGCCCGCTCGACGAGATCGCCGGCATCGGTCCCGGCCGCAAGCGCGCGCTGCTGCTGGCCTTCGGCACTGCCAAGGCGGTCAGCCGCGCGGCAGTCGAGGATCTGGTCAAGGTCGACGGTATTTCAGAGCAGGTCGCCAAGCTCGTCTACAATCATTTCCATGAGAGCTGAGCGCCGGTGACGCCGCTGTCCCGATCAAATGGCAGCAGCCGTTCTTTTCTCGCAGGCCACTCGAATCCCGGCAATCGCGCGCTATTTTCGTCTGGCCAATCGAATCTCGCCTGTTGACCCCCTACATCCGGTTCTGATTTGAGTACGCAGGCAGAAAGAGTCCCTGAGATATGGCCAAGCGCGCGTTCAACCTGCCTAACATGCTTACCTATGCCCGCATCGTCGCGGTGCCGCTGGTGGTGCTGTGCTTTTTTCTCGAGGGGCATCTGAAATCGAGCGACTTCGCCCGCTGGTCGGCGTTGATCATCTTCCTGCTGGCTTCGATCACCGACTATCTCGACGGCTATCTGGCGCGCGCCTGGCAGCAGACGTCCAACATCGGCAAGATGCTGGACCCGATCGCCGATAAACTGCTGGTCGCCACCTGCCTGCTGCTGCTCGCCGCCGATACCGACCGCCATGCCGGCATCGCAGGCTGGTCGCTGTGGGCGGCAATCATCATCCTGTGCCGCGAAATCCTGGTCTCGGGCCTGCGCGAATATCTGGCGGCATTGAAAGTCTCGGTGCCGGTGACGCAGTTGGCCAAATGGAAGACCGCCATCCAGATGGTCGCCATCGCCTTCCTGCTGGCCGGGCCTGCCGGCGACAAGATCTTGCCGCTGACCACGCAGACCGGACTGGTGCTGCTGTGGATCGCAGCCCTCGTCACGCTCTACACCGGCTACGACTATTTCCGCGCCGGCCTCAAGCACATCATGGACGAGTGAGATGTCGACCAGGCTCATTTATTTCGCCTGGGTGCGCGAACGGATCGGCAAGCCGGAAGAGGATGTCGAACTGCCCGCCGGTATCGAGACGGTGGCCGACCTCCTGCGCTGGCTGAAATCGCGCGGCGAGGAATATGGGCACGCGCTGCAATATCCTGATGTAATCCGCGTCGCCATCAATCAGGAACATGTCGAGCATCGCGAAAAGATAGCCGGCGCGCGCGAGATCGCGCTGTTTCCGCCGATGACCGGGGGCTGACACCATGTCCGGCGCGCCGACGGTGCGCATCCAGCGCGACGATTTCGACGTTGCCGCCGAGACCGCGAAACTGACCGGGGGTCGCGCCGACATCGGCGCCGTGGTGTCCTTCTCAGGACTTTGCCGCGACGAGCAGGGCCAGCTGTCGGCCCTGGAACTCGAGCACTATCCAGGCATGGCCGAGGCCGAAATCACCCGCATCGCCCGCGAGGCACTTCAGCGCTGGCCGCTGCAAGGGCTGACCGTCATCCATCGCCACGGCAAGATCGCACCGGGCGAAAACATCGTGCTGGTGGTGGCGGCGTCCTCGCACCGGCAGGCGGCGTTCGAGGCGGCCAATTTCCTGATGGATTTCCTGAAATCGCGTGCACCCTTCTGGAAGAAGGAGCACCGCGTGGACGGCACCGATGGCGGCTGGGTCGAGGCCAAGGACGCCGACGACCAGGCTGTGGCGCGCTGGAAGGCGCGGCCCGAATAAATCTCGGCGCAGCCATGTATTGACCGCATTCCCTTGGCCAAATCGCATCGGCAAAAAGGGAGCAAGGGCATGCTGGACAGGATCGCCGAATTCTTCGTCTTCGGTTTTGTGCCGCTGGTTATCGGCGTTCTGGCCGTTCCCGAGCCTTCCGTCGCCGCCGAGAAAACCCTGAAGGGCGAGGTGATGTATCGCGAGCGCATCGCGCTGCCGCCCAACGCCGTGCTGTCGGTTCAACTTGCCGATGTATCGCTGGCCGATGCGCCGGCCGCCATTGTCGGCGAGCGCAAGGTAGCGCCGGCCGGCCAGGTGCCGATCAAGTTCGAGATCAGCTTCGATCCAACGGTGATCCGGCCCAACATGACCTATGCGCTGCAGGCGCGCATCACCGCCGACGACAAGCTGCTGTTCGTCACGGACTCGCGCTATCAGGTCGATCCGCTCAGCGAGGCGCCGCAGGCCATTGTGCTGAAAATGGTGGCGCCGAGCGACAAGCCGACCTCGGCCTCGCTGTTCGGCCAGAGCTGGCTAGTCGAATATATCGACGGTATCGGCGTGATTTCGGAGCCGCAGGCGACGTTCCGGGTCAGCGAAGCCGGCAAGGCGGGCGGCAGCGGCCCGTGCAACGCCTATTTCGCCACCGCCAAGGTCGATGGCGAGACCATCGTCATCAGCGACATCGGCTCGACCTACAAGGCCTGCGCGCCGGAGATCATGGCCGAGGAAAAGGCGCTGTTCGAGGCGCTCGCCAAGGCGGCGTCATACCGTGTCGATGGCGGCAAGCTGATCATCGCCGACAAGGACGGCCACGATATCTTGCGCTTCAACGCAGCGAGCTAAGAATCAAGACTGCGGCGGCGGCGGCGCCGGCGTCAGGCCGAACCGGCGCATCAGGTCCATCAGCCTGGTGCGGTCTGGCGGGCCGCCAGTGCTGAAGATGGCGAAGGCCTCGCGAAAATATTCCGGGCCGATCGCCGCCGGTGTCACCACGCACAGCACCTTGGCGGTCGCGGCAATGTCGTTGTCGAAGCGATGGACCGCGCCGCGCGGAATGCACAGCGCCTGGCCCGGCCCGATATCGTGCCGGTGTCCGTCGACGGTCAGCATCAGCACGCCTTCGATCCCGTACATCGTCTCTTCATAGTGATCGTGGCTGTGCGCCGGGGCGGGCAGGCGCTGCGAGCCGGCGACCGTCAGTTCGAAGGCGGCGATGCTGCCGTTCGACTGGTCGCCGGTAAGCAGGAAGCGCACGGCAAGGCCGCCATGGCTGATTGTCTCGTCGGCCGGATTGACGCTGATCTGGCTAGCTCTGTCTAGCATTTCATCCTCCCACGTGGTAAATTGAATTTACCGAAATGAGTAAACTCAATTTACCAGAGTGTCAATGCCATTATCCGCGGAAGCACCGCCAAAGAAGCCACCGCTGATCGGTGCACTGCTGCGCGTTCCGGCCATGGCCATTCACCGCAAGCTGATCAGGGATCTCAGGGCGTCGGGTTTCGAGGACCTCAGCCCGCCGCATATGGCGGTGATCCAATATCCCGGCCCGGATGGCCTTCGGCCGAGCGCGCTCGCCGAGCGCGCCGGGATGAGCAAGCAGGCCATGAATCAACTGCTGAAGACGCTGGAAGCGATGGGTTATATTACTCGCTCGGCGGCACCCGATGAGAGCGGCGGGACCGTCGTCCACTTCACCGACCGCGGGCGCGCCGCATACCAGAAGATGGCCGACATCCTGCTCGACGTCGAACGGGAATGGGCCGAGGAACTGGGCGAGAAGCGTTTCACGGAGCTGAAAACGCTGCTCGGCGACCTCTGGGACACGCCGCTCATCCGTTGAAAGCGGCATGAAGCCGAAGCCGGGACCTGACCAAAGAAAAAGGCCGGCGAAGTGCCGGCCTCTTGCATACATTGGTTCGCGTCGGCTCAGCCGACGATCTCGGTGTCGGAGAACCAGTACTTGATCTCCTGCGCGGCGGTTTCCGGCGCGTCGGAGCCGTGCACGGAATTCTCGCCGATCGACAGCGCGTGCACCTTGCGGATGGTGCCTTCGGCGGCGTTGGCGGGGTTGGTCGCGCCCATAACTTCGCGGTTCCTGGCAATGGCGTTTTCGCCTTCCAGAACTTGCACGATGGTCGGCGCCGACGACATGAATTCCACCAGTTCGCCGAAGAACGGACGATCCTTGTGGACGGCGTAAAAGCCTTCGGCCTCGCGGCGGCTCATCCACACGCGACGTGAGGCGACGACGCGCAGGCCGGCCTCTTCCAGCATCCTGGTGATGGCGCCGGTAAGATTGCGCCGGGTCGCGTCCGGCTTGATCATGGAAAAGGTGCGTTCGAGCGCCATGGGGTCGTCCTTGTCTTGAGATGGAAAGTCTGAGATCGGAATGTGGAGTGGCGGGCTCTATACAAGCCGCCCGGCCCATTGCCAAGGGGACGCGCCCCGGCAGCGTTATTCGGCCGCGACCGCCAGCATGGCTGTTCGCAACGCTCTGGTCAAAGGCAAGGCTTGCGGGAAAATGGTGATTGCGCAGGCACGCACGGTTTCGAACGGAAATCAGCGGAACGGAAAGACATCGGACCATGTTTGACGGGACGCGCTGGCCCCACCTCCACCTCAGACCGGGCGACATAAAAGGGAGCCTTTGGATTATCGGCATCTTGGCTGCCGTGGGCCTTGTTCTGCTGCTCTTTTCGGGTCGCCGCACAGATACGAATTTCGGTTTCGGGCCTGGATGGCAGTGCACTCCGATGCCGAAGGGCGACCCGATCTGCGTCAAGCTCATCGCCAAGGAAGAGACGAAGTGATGGGCAGCTTTACCGCCTGATCACCACCGGCTGCCGCCGCCGCTCCCAGCCTTCGCGTTCCAGTGTCGGCAGATCATGCTCCTCGCTGGCATAGCCGAGGCAGAAATAGCCGATCAGCGTCCACTCAGGCGGGGTGTCCAGGATTGCGGCCATCTCGGCGGCGTCGAGGATCGACACCCAGCCCATGCCGATGCCTTCCGCCCGCGCCGCCAGCCACAGCGTGTGCACCGCCATGACGGCCGAATAGTCGATGGTTGCCGGCATCGTCATGCGGCCGAGCCCATGGCCCTGTTGCGTCGTGCGGTCGGCGAAAACCGCGAACTGGCAGGGCGCTTCATTGAGACCGGCGAGCTTCAGCCGGGCATAGAGAGCGGCGCGCTCGCCTGAAAAGCATTCAAGAGCTTCGGCATTGCACCGCTCGAAACAGTCTCTCACCGCGCCCCGCCGCTCGGCGCTCTCGACCACCACGAAGCGCCACGGCTGGCTGAGACCGACGGACGGCGCGATGCTGGCAAGCTCCAGCAGCCGCTCCAGCGTACCCTCGGGCAAAGCCGTCCGCTCGAAGCGCCGCACATCCCGGCGCCAGCGCAGCAACGTGACCAGCCCGGCGCGAAAATCATCGGTGAAATCGGGGGGTGGTGGCATGGCGATCAGGAGACTTGTGTGGGGAAGAGGCAGTAGGCAGTAGGCAGTAGGCAGTAGGCAGTAGGCAGTAGGCAGTAGGCAGTAGGCAGTACAGCCCTCAGACCCTATTGCCTACTGCCTATTCCCTAAGCTGCGGCCGCCGCCTCCTTCCAGCAAGGCGGGCTGAACGGACGGGTCGCGTCGTGTCCGGCGAGTTCATAGAACAGAATGGTCATTGGCGGCTGCGTCCTCGCGGTCTAATTAGGCGCCTGCGGCTGAAGCGGAACTCGTCGGCGGGAAAAAGATGAAACAGCATTTCATGATGTTCGCGGCCTACAATCAATGGGCCAATGGCCGCATCTACGATGCCGTCGCCGCACTTGACGAAGAAGAGTTCAATCGCGATGTCGGCGCATTTTTCGGCTCGATGATGGGCACGCTCAACCATCTGCTGGCCACCGACCGCATCTGGATGAAACGCTTCACCGGCGAGGGCGACGCGCCGGCAAAGCTCGACGCCATCCTGCACCGCGCATTGCCTGGTCTAAAGCTGGCGCGTGAGGCCGAGGACAGGCGGATCGTCGACTGGGTCGGCGGTTTGACCGAAAAGGCTTTGTCCGGCCGCTTCTCCTACATGACCGTTTCCGACATGCGCACCGTCTCGCAGCGGCTGGCGCCGGCGCTGGGACACGTCTTCAACCACCAGACCCATCACCGCGGCCAGGCGCATACCATCCTGACCATTCTCGGCCGGCCTTCGGTGCAGCTCGACCTGGCGTTTTTCCAACGCACCGACGAAGGCCGCGCCTACGCCTGATCTCCTGACCGCGCTTCCCGTTTAAACGCACGGGAGCGTTAACCGGTGCATTTGCGCGGCCGTCGATGCCCGGCACCAGCTCTGGATCCAAGCCGGGTTTGAGGACCCTGTCGGCACAACGCTGCCCGGTGACTGGGCCAGATGGCTGGGCTGTCAGTGGCCCGCCTTTTGTGGGCCTTCGGCTCCAGGCCGCCGCAGCCACAACCCGCTCCAACTCCGGTGGAATTTCTGTTTAGAGAATTAAACAAAGTTTAAATGTTGAAGCAAAAACATATTTTTTTTTAGCAGACCAGTGCACGCCTTGAGAACTACAATCCTTATTCTTGGAAAAAATAAAGAAACTATAAGGAAGACTCGTGCGTAGCTGTGAGTGCATAAGCATATGTCTGCTTTGGTTTGCTGGCATGTTGCAATGCACAAAGCAGAACGGCAACAAGGAGAGTGTCATGGTTAATATCACTCAAAAAATCGCTAGAACACTGGCGGCGGGTGCAATTATCGTCATTTTTGCCGCTCCCGCGAATGCAGGCGGCGGAATTGGCGTCGGTGTCGGCGCATCTATCGGCGGTGCTGGCGGCATCAATGCCGGTGTTGGCGCTTCGATCGGCGGCAGCGGCGGGGTCAAGGCCGGTGCCGGCGCCTCGGTTGGCGGCAGCGGCGGTATCAAGGCGGGTGCTGGCGCAACGGTCGGCGGCAATAGCGGCGTTACTGCGGGCCTCGGCGCCTCAGTCGGCGGTAGCAGCGGCAGCAAGGCCGGCGCTGGCGCGACGGTCGGCGGAGCCGGTGGCATCAAGGCCGGTGTTGGGGCCACGGTCGGCGGCAGCGGAGGTATCAAGGCCGGTGTCGGCGTCAACGTCGGCAGCGGCATCAACGTCGGTGTCGGCGTCGGCATTGGCGGAACGCCGGGCACGCCCGGTACGCCCGGTACCCCCGGCACTCCAGGAACTCCTGGAACACCAGGCACCCCTGGGACACCCGGTGTCGTCGCCAGCATGTCGAACAGCCAGCTGACACGTATGAAGAAGCGCTGCGTCGATGTGCTCGCCAGCGAGGGCACCTACGACAGCGATCTGCGGCAGCTATGCCTTATGATCTCGCGTCGCTGAGACAGGTTTCGCCGGGAGTGTCGAGCCAGCCGTGAGGCTTTACGGCACTCTCCTACCGCATGGCCCAGACTTCCCGAGGGACATGCGCTGACGAGAAGCCTCCGGCCAGTCGGAAAGCCCGCCGCGCAAGTGGCGGGCTTTTTGTCGCCACTCACAAGGCAACCGATCGCGCCTTTCGATTGCCGGAGCGTTTTATCGTTTAACGGAAACGATGAAACGCGCTATCCCTTTGTCTTGGTAATTCTCAGGGAAAGCGCCCACGCGCTTCTCCCGGGAAAGCTGCTCACACTTTCCTGGAATTGTTCTGGTTAACCACATTCGAATTGCAGGTAAGATTTTAGGGTTTCATTTGTGTTCCCGCTGCAAAATGGCGAACACAGTGGGAGAAATGGCATGCGGGTCGATCTTTCGCCCACGAGCTTGGGCAGGGTCATAGCAGTCACGGTTGTCGGCACGGCGATCTGTATCGCGGCGGCCTTCCTTGTCGATTCCTACAATTTTCCGTCGCTGTCGCCCGAAGCGTTGCGCTGGGCGCAGCTCACCGACCTGTTGCTGCCGCTCGTGCTGGGTGGATCGTTCTTCTCTTTCCTGATGTACAAGATGCGCCAGCTGGCGATCGCCCAGAAGAATCTGAGCATCGTCGCGGCGACCGACAGCCTGACCGCGGTGTTCAACCGCGGCGCGTTTTCGATGCTGGTTGAGGCCTATCTCGAACAGGCGCGCAGCCAGGCCGTCGTCGATGCCGGCGCCCTGCTGATCGTCGACGCCGATCATTTCAAGACCATCAACGATCGATTGGGCCACGATTGCGGCGATCAGGCGCTCAAGCTGATTGCGCAGACGATCAAGGCCCAGCTGCGCGGCGCCGACATCGTCGGTCGCATCGGCGGCGAGGAGTTCGCCATCTTCCTGCCTGGCGCCGACCCGTCGCAGTCCTGGCTGGTTGCCGAGGGGATCCGGCGGCGCATCCGCGAGGTCGAGTTTGCCCCGGATGGACGGCCCTGTCCGCTCTCGGTGAGCATCGGTGGCGTCGCCTTCAGCGGACCCACCACCTATGCCGACATGTTCCTGACGGCCGACCGGCACCTCTACAAGGCCAAGTCCAACGGCCGCGACCAGGTCAGTTTCGAAACGACCGGGCCGCGCGCCCTGCTGGCCGGTGATCCGACGTTGCATTGAAATGCGGGCGCCAGGCGAGGCTCCGGTCGGGCGCAGGCGCTTTTCAAACGGATCGCGGCAATGCGACCTGGAACACGCAGCGGCGCCGTCAGCTTCCATGGTGTCGACTGCAGCAGGCCTCGTTCCTTAACGCAAGTGTTTCGGTCTAATGGTGGCGCTGCGATCCGTTGGCCTGCCGCATCGATATGATGCCTTCAGATGTACCTAAAATAGTCCTCGCTTGCTGCGTCCGCCGCTGCTTGCGGGTTGGCCGTCCATTTCTGCTTCGAGGTGTGGATCAACCCGATGGCGAAACGGTGGCTGCAGCGTCGCTCGCTATCGCGCGTGGTACCCGCCTCGGCGGCTTGTACCGTTATCCACTGCTCATAGATCGGATGAGCCAGTGATCCAGAAGTCGGCCTAAACTGTTGGAACGACAATTACTTAGAGAACAAATAATCCGTAGAGTTTCCGTTGTTCCATCCTTTCATCAAGATCATGATATATTCAACTTCCTGATCAGCCATAATGGATTTGTGTCTGACGTCTCAAAGGCCAGTTAATATCTCAGAGATGGGCAAGCATCTGCAAAAACTCAAAGGAATTTTAACACGGCATCTAGGCCGGGGGCCTTTTCACTCCTCGAGTTCGCCTCAAGGTATGGATGCGTGACGCGGCACCTTGTAAAGGATGAAGACATCGATCTCGTCAGTTCCGATTATCCACAAGCGATTTCTTTCCTGGCTAACGAATTCAAGATTAAAGCCATTCAGTCGCGATCGATACCGGAGGAGGGTTTTGGCAGGCTCTATGATGCAGTCCTTGCGCTTTCATTCTTTTCCCACATGCCGATAACAACTGGGCGCGATGGCGGTTCGTCTGTTCAGCTTTGTGCGGCCTGGTGGCATTCTGGTTTTCACAACTCACGGCTCGCGATCCCTGCCTTTTCTTCAAATGGAGACGTACCGAGTGAATTTGGCTTTCGGTTTGCATTGAACAGTGAACAGGCCGATATCGCGGTTGAGGAATACGGCATGATGGCCATGGAACTTGGGTTCGTGATCAAACATCTCAAGACGCTTCCAATGCCGAGTTACTCCAAGATGAAGTGGACGCTTGGTGGGATCACCAAGACGTGTTGTCGTTCGACGTCTGCCGGCAAGTCCGAGTGATCTTTTTTGCTGGGCAGGCCTGGTCCCGGCCGTCTCAGACGGCGTAGCCGCCATAACCGTGTGCGACCGGCTTGACCGAGACGGCCGGCTGGACCGCGGGCCAGAGGATGCCTGCCGTGACCGCAAAGGTGATCAGGGCATCGCGTGCGGCCTCGGTCGAGATTTCTCCGGCGCGCGCCGCCTCGCAAGCCCTCACGGCCGCGCCATAGCTCAGGCGCCGGCGTGACGGCGGAAATTCGGTCAGG
The DNA here is from genome assembly GCF_040320205.1 of Mesorhizobium sp. M0761. Taxonomy (NCBI): domain Bacteria; kingdom Pseudomonadati; phylum Pseudomonadota; class Alphaproteobacteria; order Hyphomicrobiales; family Phyllobacteriaceae; genus Mesorhizobium; species Mesorhizobium sp. M0761. The sequence goes on along the minus strand of NZ_JAMYPF010000007.1, from coordinate 210,722 downwards.
AAATCATGCATGTCGAACAGCGAGGCGAGCATGCGTTTGTGGCCGGCGCCAACGCTGACGGCAACCGGGGTGAAGAACATCGCGTCGTGCATTCTGGCCTCTCTGGATGGGCGGAAGGGCGGCGGCCGCCGCCCTCCGATCGCGGGTTGGACGCCAGAAAACGCGGCCGGCGGCCCGAGGTTCCCTGAGAGATGCCATGACAGGACGATTTGCTCTTGAGGTCGCTGCCGGCATTCACGGTTGCGGCTATTTCCACATGCCGCGCATGCGGGCGCCGAGGTCGACGCGGACTTCAGGTCTGTGGCGCGGATCGTCCTTGGCGTGGACGCTCGCCCACGAGGTCTGCTCGAAAGCGCCGAGGATCGAGGCCGGGATGAAACGGGTTCGCGAGGCGTAGACGTGGCGGTCGCCGCGCGCTGCCTGGCCGTGGGTGAAGAAGCGCTGCGGCGTCACCAGATGCAGGCCGTCCTTGGCCCGCGTCATCGCGACGTAAAGCAGCCGGCGCTCCTCCTCGATGTCTTCCTTGGTGCCGACGCCGAGATCGGCCGGGATGCAGCCATCGACGGTGTTGAGCACGAAGACGTTCTTCCATTCCTGGCCCTTGGCCGAATGAATGGTCGACAGGATCAGATAGTCCTCGTCGCGGTGCGGCGGCCCGGCCTGGTCGCTGGTGGCATCCGGTGGATCCAGCGTCAGCTCGGTCAGGAAGCGCTCGCGCGAAGCATAGCCGGAACCGATCTGCTCGAGCTGCATGAGGTCGGCCCGCCGCGTCGTCGCATCCTCGTGGATGCGCTCAAGATGCGGCTCGTACCACAGCCTGACCTGTTCGAGATCGGCCGGCCATTTCCCCGACCGGGCGCGCAGGCCGGAATAAAGCGCAACGAAGGCTGGCCAGTCCTCAGCCGCGCGTTGCGGCGGCCGGTAGCGGGCCAGCCCCATTTCCTCGTCGAGCGATGTCGCCATGGTCTCGACGATGGTGCTCGCCGCCGAAGGGCCGATGCCGGGCAGGAGCTGCAGCACGCGGAAGCCGGCGACGCGGTCGCGCGGGTTCTCGGCAAAACGCAGCACCGAAAGCACGTCCTTGACGTGGGCGGCGTCGAGGAATTTGAGCCCGCCGAACTTGACGAAGGGGATGTTGCGGCGCGTCAGTTCGATCTCCAGCGGGCCGCTGTGGTGCGAGGCGCGAAACAGCACCGCCTGCGATTTCAGCACCGTGCCGGCCTCGCGCTCGGCCAGGATGGCCTGGCAGACATAGTTCGCCTGCTCGGCCTCGTCGCGCACGCTGACCAGTTTCGGCCTTTGCGAGGATTTGCGCTCCGACCAGAGGTTCTTGGTGAAGCGCTCCGACGCCTCCGAGATGACCGCATTGGCTGCCGCCAAAATAGTCACGGTCGAGCGGTAGTTGCGCTCCAGCATGATGACATCGGCGGCTCGCGCGAATTGTTGCGGGAAATCGAGGATGTTGCGCACTTCCGCGGCGCGAAACGAATAGATCGACTGCGCGTCGTCGCCCACCACTGTCAGTCCGGCGCCATCCGGCTTCAGCGCCGAAAGGATCGAGGCCTGCAGCCGGTTGGTGTCCTGGTATTCGTCGACCAGCACATGGTCGAAACGCGAGCCCAGATGCGCCGCGATCTCCGGCTCGGCGGCCATTTGCGCCCAGTAGAGCAGGAGGTCGTCGTAATCGAGCACGTTCTGCGCCTGCTTGGCCTCGACATATCGGGCGAACAGAGCCTTCAGTTGTTCGGCCCAGCCGGCACACCACGGAAAGGCCGAACCCAGCACCTCGCCAAGCGGCGCCTGCGCGTTGACAGCGCGCGAATAGATCGCCAGGCAGGTGCCCTTGGTCGGAAAACGGCTTTCGGTCTTCGAGAATCCAAGTTCATGCCGGGCAAGATTCATCAGGTCGGCGGAATCCTCGCGGTCGTGAATGGTAAAGGCCGGGTCGAGGCCGATCGTCAGCGCATAGTCGCGCAATAGCCTGGCGCCGATGCCGTGAAACGTACCGGCCCAGCTCAGCGCGTCGGCGATGACGGACGCGTCTCGGCCCAGCACCTCGCCGGCGATGCGTTCGACCCGCCTGGCCATTTCGGTGGCGGCGCGGCGCGAGAATGTCATAAGCAGAATGCGTCTGGGATCAGCGCCCCTGACGATCAGATGCGCAACCCGGTGGGCGAGCGTGTTGGTCTTGCCGGAGCCGGCGCCGGCGATCACCAGCAGCGGCCCGGCGATCTGGCCGTCGCCATGTTCGACAGCGAGCCGCTGCTCGGCGTTGAGCTTCGCCAGATAGGCGGGCCGCAAGGACGAATCATTGATGGCGATGGTCATCGCCTATCAAGCATCGTTTCCGCTTTGTTCGCAACGGGCGGAAGTCGCCCTTACCGCCGTGGCGCGACACCCGTTGCCGCCGACTGGCGCCGCAAGGCGGCGCGTTCGTCGCCAGGCACCGGCAACGGATCGAAATTGTCAGGCACGTCCTTGATGATCTCCTTGGCGATGCGATAGGTCGCGTAAGCGAAAAGGCCGGTAATGAGCAGACGGATCATGGCGCGATCTCCTTTGGGCAACCAACCTCAGAGCCGCCGTTTGGTTCCAGCCGACGCGGCGTCGTTTGCGAGCGTGCAACCAAAGCCGAACCACCTCGTTGCCTTACGAAGAACCACCTCGTTGCCTTACGAAGGAGAGGGCAGACCTAGGAGGTCGCCATGAAGAGGCTTCTGATTCTGTTGGCCGCCAGCTTGGCGCTCGCCGCCTGCGACGGCGACATCCAGCCAACCAAAGCCCCGGTGCTCGATCAAACCCCGCAGACGGATTCGGCGCCAAAGCCGGCGGCCAGCGGCGATCAGCCGGCGCAATGATCGTTTTAGCGGGACGACAAGGCTGAACGTAGCCTTCGGGAGAAGAAGGCCGGCGCCGCTTGGGAGGTGAGCTGATAGCGCCGGCCAGGCGGATATCAGGTCCGCCGCAACAACCGAAGATAGCTGAGTCTCTCGCCTGCGTCATGAGGTGGCAGTTTTCGTGCCGGTTCTGCTCGTGCCGTCTGCGCAAAACCAGCAGAAACGGCCGCAAATCCCGCAAGGCCGCGGAAAGAATCCGACCTCAGGCAATGGCCTTGCGCAGCACCGGGCCGCCGGCAATCCCGGCGTCCAGCTGGCACTGCGTCAGCGCCGCCTCGGCCATTATCCACTGCTTGAACAGTTCCACCTTGCGCGTGTAGGGCGCGGTGACCGGGCAGACGAAATACCAGCCGGCGGTGTTGGGGTGATGCACGGCAAACGGCGCCACCAGTCTCTCTGCGCGGATCTCGCTCGCCATATAGGCGCGGTTGGCGACTGCAAAGCCCATGCCGGCATTGGCCGCCTCATAGGACATCATGCAGGAATCGAAATAGATGCTCTTGGTCTCGCCGAGCACGGAACTCGCGCCGGCAAAACCCAGCCACGACTGCCAGTTCTGCGTGCAGGTGTCGGAATGCAGCAGCGTGAAATGCCTGAGGTCGTCCGGCGTCACCTTTGACGGCGGCCTGTCGCCGAGAACTTCGTGGAACAGCTTCCTGCTGCACACCGGCGTCAAATCCTCCTTGAACAGCAGGTCCGCTTTGAGGTCGGGAAAGCTGCCGTCGCCATAGCGGATCTCGAGGTCGAACTCGGAGGTGGCGAACTCATTGGCGGCGTAGGAGGTCGAAACCCGCATTTCGATTTCGGGATATTGCCGCTGGAACAGCGGCAGGCGGGCAAACAGCCAGCGCGCCGCGAACGTCGGCAGCACCGAAATCTTCAGCACATGTGCCTGCGACTGTCCGGTCGCCTCCATGCTGGCCGCCACGATGCGCTCCAGCGCCTCGCGAACGCGCGACACATAGGTCTCGCCCTCGGGCGTCAGCGACACCGCATTGCCGCCGCGCTGGAAGATCTTGAAGCGCAGCTGTTCCTCGAGGCTTTTGACGCGCTGGCTGACGGCGGAAGCAGTAATAAACTGCTCTTCGCCGGCGCGCGTGAAGTTACGGTGCCGGGCGGCACTTTCGACAATCTTCAGCGAATTGAGGTTGACCTGACTGAGCAGACGCACGCGTTTCGACCTTAAGCTGGGCTTACACTAGCACCAGCATTCCTAATTTTACAGGGGTGGGGAAATTAATCGACAGTTTACCAAGTGATGCCCCCATCCTGGAGAAGTAGAATGAACGCCCATACCATACCTGAACTGCGCTACGCGATGAGCCGAGAAGCCATTATCGGTCATGAGACGGCCTGGAAAGTGTCGGGTTTCGGCGTTGCGCAGTATCTGCATGGCTACGACCCGGCGCTGCTGGCGGCGATCGAAGAGGCGGCGTTGAAGCTCAAGGCCAGCCACGCCGTGCACAAGCACCTCGATCTGACCTTCATCACCGGCGCCGACCGTTTCATCCCGGAGATCAAGGAACTGCTGCATGACAAGCTGCGCCTGGAACGTCTGTCCGACATGATGGGCACCAAGCTCGAGCCCTATCCGCTGTCGATCGTCGGCTCGACCGTCACTTTCATGAATCCCAAGGACGGCGCCGTCGATTGGCATTGCGACGGTGTCCCGGTCACCGAACTCATTCCGCTGTCGATCAGCAATCCGCTGGTCGGCGGCCATCTCGAAATCTACTGCGACGATTCCGAGACCGGCCGCGCCATCCTTGAATCCGGCCGCGAGATTCCGCGCAACCAGGTCATGCGCATCGACCACAAGATGAACTACGCCACACTCGGTCAGTTTCTCGGTGTGCTGCACCGCACCGCGCCGATCCAGCTCGGCTCACGCGTCACGCTGGTCCTCAACCAGCGCTCTGTGGCCAAGCCCTACGTCGACGACAATCGCATGTTCTATCTCGCAGCCGACAATGATCACGATCGCGAATGGGTCAACGAACTGGCCGAAGACGTCTGGACGAACCAGCTGCCGGCCTATCGCCGCTTCGAGGAAGAGCGTCCGGTTGCGGCGGCGACCGATGCGCCGGTCCCGGGCGGATCAAGGGAATCATGGTAGCCAGAGCATAGAAGTGGACGCCTGTTTGGCCGTCGGTAACATCATGGTCGGCGATAAGGACAAGGCACCGTCTCGGCGATTCCGGGGTGGATCGGGCTCGCCGTCGGCCCTGGTCTTCGCCGCCGGCGCGGTCGCCCTGTGGTCGACCAACGCGCTGGTCGGCAAATCCCTGCTGGCCAGCCATCCGGTGTCGCTCGTGCAGTTGCTGCAGTTTTGTGGAGCGGCTCTGGTGTTCGCCGTCATCCATCTGGCGAGCCGGAAGGGGGACACGCAAGACGCAGCCTTTGCCAAGGGTGCTGACGGCACCCTGGCGCCGGTCGCGGTCGGCTTTATTGGCCTGGTCGGCACCATGGTGCTGCAATACATCGCCTTTGCCTCCATGCCGGTGATCGAGGCCAATCTCGTCGCCTACACCTGGCCGCTGATGGTCGCGGCGGCGGTCATCGTGCTGGGCAAGCGGCAACGCCCCGTGCTGCTGGGTTTGACTGCCGTGTTCGGCTTTGTCGGCGTGGCGCTGGTGATCTCGGGTGGTCGCGGCCAGCCTTTTCTCCAGGGCAGCATCGTCGGCTATCTCGCTGCCTTCGGCTCGGCGCTGTGCATGGCCTTCTATTCGATTGCGGTCGCCCGCCTGGCCACACCGTCGGAGCGTTTGCTTTTGCCTTCGGCATTGGTCGGCGTCGGCCTGACCTTGCTATGGTGTATTCACGACGGCGCAGCCTGGCCATCCAGCGAGCACCTCCTGCTTGGCCTCTATCTCGGCGCCGGCCCGATGGGGCTGGGATATTATTTCTGGTCGCGCGCCTTGAAGCTTGAAGGCGGCGGCAAGGTTGCGGTCATCGCCTATCTGACGCCGATCGCATCGACGCTGCTGCTGACGCTGTCGGGCGAAAGGCTGACGCTGACCGCGATAGCCGGTGCGGTCCTCGTCATCGGCAGCTGTATTGCGGTGGGCATAGAACGCTCGGAGGCTGAACATGCTTGACGACGATGAACGCCTCGCCAGACAGGAAGCATTCTGGCTGCTCAAGGAGTTCGGCGCCGAGGCGCCGCTCTACGCCGCCATGAAGGCCGAAAAGGCGATAGAGCAAAAAGATTTCGGCCGGTGCGCCCGCTGGAAGCGCATTCTGGAGATACTGGCCGACTCCAAACCTGCCGGGTCCGTGCAGTTGAAATCTGCTGGCGCGAAGTCGGCCGTTTCCAAGTATTAGATTTTCTAATTTGCAACGTTGCAACCTGTTGTGGAAACATCCTCCTGTTCCGATTCTTGATCGTTTATTGAGACTTAGCGACCCGTTGGGGGGTGCAGCTAGGTCGATACATCAAGAGAAGTCTTAAAAAAAGCCGGCAACTTCATGACCGGCGGGAGAAACAGAATTGCACACCATCGACAGCAAGACCGCTATTGAACTGACTGCTGACATCGTCTCGGCCTATGTCGGCAACAATCCTCTCCCTGCGTCCGGCCTGCCGGATCTGATCGCCAGCGTCAGCGCATCGGTGCGCAAGCTGGGCAGCATTGCCGCCGTGGAAAGCCCCGCGCTGAACCCCGCTGTCAATCCGAAGCGGTCGGTGTTTCCCGACCACATCGTCTGTCTGGAAGATGGCAAGAAATTCAAGTCGCTGAAACGCCACCTGATGACCGACCATGGTCTCAGCCCGGAGGAATATCGTGGCAAATGGGGCTTGCCGTCGGACTATCCGATGGTGGCGCCGAACTACTCCGCGACCCGTTCGGCACTGGCCAAGTCCTCGGGCCTCGGCCGCAAGCCGGCCGTTCCGGCCGCCGCGGCCAAGGTGACGAAGCGCAAACCCAAAGCCTGAACCAGGCAGCCTCTGAAAAGTCAGTCTGCTGTTTGCAATGGACGGCGCGCTTAAGGCGCGCCGTCTTCATGCCTTATGCCCCCGCCAGCGCCCAGGCCCTTGCGAAGCGCCGCCCTCCCGTGCAAAAGCCCCGGCATGCTTATCATCAACGATCTTTCGCTCCGCATGGCCGGACGCTTGCTTCTCGATCATGCCTCGCTGACCTTGCCGGCCGGCACCAAGGCCGGCCTCGTCGGCCGCAACGGCACCGGCAAGACGACGCTGTTCAAGGCCATCACCGGCGACTTTCCCTCCGAGACCGGCTCGATAAGCCTGCCCAAGAACACCCGCATCGGCCAGGTGGCGCAGGAAGCGCCCGGCACCGAGGAGCCGCTGATCGAAATCGTGCTCAAGGCCGACCTCGAGCGCACCGCATTGCTCGAGGAGGAAAAGACCGCCACCGACGCGCACCGCATTGCCGACATCCATATGCGGCTGGCGGATATCGATGCGCATTCGGCGGAATCCCGCGCGGCCACCATCCTCGCCGGCCTTGGCTTCGACGACGCCGCGCAGCGCCGCCCGGCCTCGTCCTTCTCCGGCGGCTGGCGCATGCGCGTCGCGCTTGCCGCCGTGCTGTTTGCCGAGCCCGACCTTCTGCTGCTTGACGAGCCGACCAACTATCTCGATCTCGAAGGCACGCTGTGGCTGGAAAACTATGTTTCGAAATACCCGCACACGGTGCTTCTGATTTCGCACGATCGCGACCTGCTCAACCGCGCCGTCAATTCCATCGTTCATCTCGACCAGAAGAAGCTGACCTTCTGGCGCGGCGGCTACGACCAGTTCGAGCGCCAGTACACCGAGCAGAAGGAGTTGCAGGAGAAGGGCCGTGTCAAGCAGGAAGCCGCGCGCAAACACATGGAGTCCTTCGTCGAACGCTTCCGCGCCAAGGCTTCGAAGGCGAGACAGGCGCAGTCGCGCATCAAGGCGCTGGAGAAGATGAAGCCGATCGCGGCGATCGTGAACGACACGGTGAGGCCGTTCTCTTTCCCGGAGCCGGTGAAAACGGTGGCGTCGCCGATCATTGCCTTGAACAACGTCAATGTCGGCTACACCGAGGGCCAGCCGATCCTGAAGAAGATGACGCTGCGCATCGATGCCGACGACCGCATCGCGCTGCTCGGCGCCAACGGCAACGGCAAGTCGACCTTCGCCAAGCTTCTGTCGGGCCGGTTGAAGCAGGAGAGCGGCACCATGACGGTGGCGCCGGGCCTGAAAGTGGCTATCTTCGCGCAGCATCAGCTCGACGATCTCAGGCCTGATGAAAACGCCTATGAGCATGTCCGCCGGCTGATGCCGGAGGCGCCGGAATCCAAGGTACGTGGCCGCGTCGCCCAGTTCGGTCTCACCACCGAGAAGATGAACACCGCCGCCAAGGACCTGTCCGGCGGCGAGAAGGCGCGCCTGCTGATGGGCCTGTCGGCCTTCGAAGGCCCGAACCTGTTCATCCTCGACGAGCCGACCAACCATCTCGACATCGACAGTCGCGAATCGCTGATCCGTGCATTGAACGAGTTTCCCGGCGCCGTCATCCTGATCTCGCATGACCGCCATCTGCTGGAAGCGACCGCCGACCGGCTGTGGCTGGTCAAGGACGGGGCGGTCAACCCGTATGACGGCGACCTTGAGGACTACAAGACGCTGGTCACCGGCGTGTCCGGCGACCGACGCGGCAAGCGCGAGGCCGAGAAGGCATCAAAGGCCGATCGCCGCCGCGATGCAGCCGCGCGCCGCGCCGCCTTTGAGCCGCTGGCCAAGGAAATACGCGCCACCGAAGCGCTGATGGACCGCATCCGCAAGCGCATCGACCTGATCGAGGACGAACTCGCCAATCCGGCGGTGTACGAAAAGGATCCGTCGACCGCGACCCGGCTCGCCAAGGAGCGCTCGCAGCTGGCACAGCAGCTTGCCGGTCACGAGGAGAAATGGCTAACCATGTCGGCCGAGTATGAGGAAGGCACGGTGGAGTGATTACCCTCCCCCGTTGTGGGGAGGGTCGATCCGCGAAGCGGAGCGGGGTGGGGGTCCGCGCCGCACCCCACCCCGTCGCTGCGCGCCGACCCTCCCCATCAAGGGGAGGGTAAGATCTGGCCCTACACGCCGCCCGCGAAACCCGCTAAAAACGCCGCATGAACCAGCACGCCAAGCTCAGAATCGGCCACTCCGCCTGTCCGCATGATTGCCCTTCGACCTGCGCGCTCGAGGTCGAACTGCTCGATGGCAACCGCATCGGCCGTGTCCATGGCGCCAAGTCCAATACGTATACGGCTGGTGTGGTCTGCGCCAAGGTCGCGCGCTATGCCGATCGTGTCCATCATCCGGACCGACTGCTGAAGCCGCTGATGCGCGCCGGCGCCAAGGGCGACGGCGTCTGGAAGGAATCCAGCTGGGAAGCGGCACTCGACGTCGTCGCCGAGAACTTCATCGCGGCCGAGGAAAAATACGGCTCCGAGACCGTCTGGCCTTATTTCTATGCCGGCACGATGGGGCTGGTGCAGCGCGACGGCATCGACCGGCTGCGCCATGCGAAAAAATACTCCGGCTTCTTCGGCTCGATCTGCACCAATCTGGCCTGGACCGGCTGGATGATGGGAGCGGGCGCCTTGCGCGGTCCCGATCCGCGCGAGATGGCGAAGTCCGACTGCGTGGTGATCTGGGGCACCAATGCCGTGGTCACGCAGGTCAATGTCATGACCCACGCCATCAAGGCGCGGAAGGAGCGTGGCGCCAGGATCGTCGTCATCGATGTCTACGAGAACGCGACGATGAAGCAGGCCGATATAGGCCTTGTGCTGAAGCCCGGCACCGATGGCGCGCTGGCCTGCGCGGTCATGCATGTGCTGTTCAGGGAAGGCATGGCCGACCGCGCCTATCTCGAAAGATACACCGACGATCCGAAGGGGCTGGAAGCGCATCTGGAGACGCGCACGCCGGAATGGGCTTCCGCCATCACCGGTCTTGCCGTCACCGAGATCGAGGCTTTCGCACGCCTCGTCGGCACGACGAGGAAAACCTATTTCCGCCTCGGCTATGGCTTTGCCCGCCAGCGCAACGGCGCGGTCAACATGCACGCGGCATCCTGCATCGCCGCCGTCACGGGCGCCTGGCAATATGAGGGTGGCGGTGCCTTCCATTCCAATTCCGGCATCTTCAAGCTCAACCAGGATGTGCTGGAAGGCCCCGCGATGCGCGATCCCAATATTCGCCATCTCGACCAGTCGCGCATCGGCCCGGTGCTGACCGGTGCAGCGGACGCGCTCTATGGCGGCCCGCCGGTGACGGCGATGCTGATCCAGAACACCAACCCGGTGAATGTCGCGCCCGAGCAGCGGCTGGTGAAGCAGGGTTTCCTGCGTGACGACCTGTTCACCTGCGTGCACGAGCAGTTCATGACCGACACGGCAAAGCTCGCTGATGTCGTTTTGCCGGCAACGATGTTTCTCGAGCATGACGACGTCTACAAGGGCGGTGGCAACCAGCACATCACGCTTGGTCCCAAGCTGATCGACCCGCCGGAAGGGCCGCGCACCAACCACTTCGTCATCGAGCAATTGGCGCAGCGTCTCGGCGTCTCCGACCGGCCGGGCTTTGGCCTGACCGAGCAGCAGCATATCGACATCATCCTGGGCAAGCGCGGGCTGGGCAGCTTCGCCAGCCTGAAGGAAGACAAATGGGTCGACCTGCAGCCGGATTTCGAGGCCGCGCATTTCATCGCTGGCTTCGGCCATGCCGACAAGAAATTTCACTTCCGCGCCAATTGGAGCGGGCAGGCGGCGCCCAACCGGCCGCCGAAAAGCATGGGCCTGTTCGGGCCGGTGGCGGAACTCCCGGAATTCCCTGACCATGTCGACCTGATCGAGGTGGCGGACGCCGAGCATCCGTTCCGGCTCGCCACATCGCCGGCGCGCAACTTCCTCAATTCGACCTTCTCGGAAACGCCGGTGTCGAAGGCCAAGGAAGGCCGGCCGGAATTGTTGTTGCATCCGGACGACGCTGCCGCGCTTGGCTTGGGCGACGGCGACCGTATCGAGGTCGGCAACCGGCGCGGCGAGGTGGTGCTGCACGCAAAGCTGTTCGAAGGCCTCAAGCGCGGCGTGGTGATCGCCGAGGGCATCTGGCCAAACAGCGCCCATGAGCGTGGCGAAGGCATCAATGTGCTCACCGGCGCCGACGCACCAGCGCCCTATGGCGGTGCGGCCTTCCACGACAACAAGGTCTGGCTGCGGCCGGCTGGCTGAAGCAATTCCAGGAAAAGTGTGAGCGGTTTTCCGTCCGGAATTGCGTAAAAGTGACTGGCTATCCCGGCAGAGGCACCGTCAGCCCCACCTTGACACGGTCCATGGCAACGAAGGTGCGGAATTTTCGGACATTCTTGCTGTCGAAGAACAGTCTGCGCGTCAGGGCCTCATAGGCCCCCATGTCGGCCGCGGTGATGACTAGGATGAAGTCGGCCTCGCCGGTGACGTAGTAGCATTGCTGCACTTCGGGCTCTGCCGAGAATTGCCGCTTGGCCGCGTCGATCAGGTCCGAGCGTTCGCTCTCCAGTTCCACTTCGACGAAGATGGTGATGGGATGGCCGACCGCCGCCGGGTCGACCACGGCGACATTGCCCGCAATGACGCCGGACTGTTCCATGCGCTTGATGCGCCGCTGCACCGCCGGCGCCGACAGGTTGACGGCTTCGCCGATCAGCCGCTGCGGCGTCGTGTTGTCCCGCTGCAGGATGGCAAGGATGGCGAGGTCGAAACTGTCGAGCGAAGGCGATCGAGGCAAAGCGCTATCCCGGGGAAACAAACTTGCATTTCGAAGCGCCAATAACAGCGCTATTTGCGCCTCGGCTGCAATATGATTTCGTCACACCCAAAGGAGGCCGCCCGTGTTCCTGCTCAACAGCAATGCCTTGCACCGTCGGCCGCTCGATCCGGTCGATGCCGAAACGCTGGGGAATGCCGGCGCCGATACGGTCGAGCGCTTTCTGGCCCATCGCGACAATCACCTGGCAACTCCGTTGCATGCATTGCCGACGCTGGCCGGGGAACTCGGCCTCGGCGCCGTCCACATCAAGGATGAAGGCTTTCGCCTCGGTCTCGGCAGTTTCAAGGCGCTCGGCGGCGCCTATGCCGTTTTTCGACTGGTGCTGGAGGAGGCGAGCCGATCGCTTCATCGGCCCGTTGACGTGGCCGATCTCAACCGGTTCGACGTCCGGGCGGTCGCTGCCGGCATGACGGTTGCCTGCGCCACCGACGGCAATCATGGCCGCTCGGTCGCGCAAGGTGCACAGTTGGTTGGCGCGAAAGCGGCAATCTTCGTTCACGCCGGCGTCAGCGAGGCGCGCATTGCAGCAATAGCCCGCTATGACGCCGAGATGATCCGCGTCGACGGCAATTATGACGACTCGGTCAGGCAGGCCGCCGAGGTTTCAGCGGAGCAAGGCTGGACCGTGGTGTCCGACACCTCCTGGCCGGGCTACGAGCGCATCCCCGGTCTGGTCATGCAGGGCTATACGGCGATCGTGCGCGAAGCGTTGGGCCAGTTGCCGCAGCCGCCGACCCATGTCTTCGTGCAGGCCGGTGTCGGCGGCATTGCCGCCGCCCTGGCCGGCCATCTCTCCATCGTGCTCGGTGACGCCAGGCCGACCTTCATCGTCGTCGAGCCGGCCCGCGCCGCCTGCGTTGTCGCAGCCGCCCGGGCGGGCCACGTGGTCAAGGTCGCACACGACCAGCCGACGGTGATGGCGATGCTCGAATGCTACGAGGCCTCGCAAGTTGCCTGGCGCGTTCTGGCGCGGGTTGCCGATGCCTTCATGACGGTGGATGAGGAGGAGGCGGTCGCGGTGATGCGGCGGCTGGCACGGCCGGCTGGCAATGATCCAGTGATCGTCGCCGGCGAAAGCGGCGGCGTCGGTCTGGCCGGGCTGATCCGGGCGGTGGCCGACCACAAGGCCGCGCTCGGGCTCGACGACAAATCCCGCGTGCTTGTAATCAACACCGAAGGCGCCACAGACCCGCATCGCTATACCGAGCTGGTCGGGCAGAGCCCCGCCGATGTGCTGGCCGTCAAGCTGAAGGCCGAGGCATAGCCATGATCGGGATCGATGCACAGCGTCTGCTTGGCCGCATCCGGGAACTCGGCGCCGTTGGCCGCGACAGTGAGGATAGGCTGATCCGGCTCGCCGCCTCCGACACAGACAAACAGGGCCGTGACCTCTTTGTCGGCTGGCTCAGGCAGGCCAGGCTGGAAGTCGCCATCGACCGGGTCGGTAATATCTTCGGCATCTGGCAAAGCCCCGACAATGCCGGGCAGGCGCCGCTGCTCATCGGTTCGCATATCGACACCGTTATTGATGCCGGCATCTATGATGGCTGCTACGGCGTGCTGGCCGGGCTGGAGGTGATCGAGACGCTGCAGGCTTCGGGCTTTTCGCCGTCGCGCCCGGTCGCGGTCGCCGCTTTCACCAATGAGGAAGGCGTGCGCTACACGCCTGACATGATGGGCTCGCTATGCCATGCCGGTGGCGTCAGCGCCGAGGCCGTGCTGGCCGCCATCGGCACGGATGGCAGCGTGCTCGGCCAGGAGCTCGCCCGCATCGGCTATGCCGGCGACCGCGAACCCGGCTTCCTCAAGCCGCATGCCTATCTCGAACTTCATATCGAGCAGGGGCCGGTGCTGGAGCGTGAAGGCGTGCCGATCGGCGCGGTCGAGAATTTGCAAGGCATTTCCTGGCAGCGCATCACCATCGACGGCGCCGCCAACCATGCCGGCACCACGCCGATGTCGATGCGCAGCGACGCCGGCCACGCCGCCGCCCGCATCATCACCTTCCTGCACGATCGGGCCAGGGCTTCAAATGGGCCAACCGTGGCCACGGTCGGCACGATGCGCTTCGAACCCAACGCCATCAACGTCATTCCCGCGCGCGCCGTCTTCACCATCGACCTGCGCGATCCCGACGAACAGCGCTTGCAGGCGCATGAGGCGGCCCTTGCTGCCTATCTCGAGGAGCTTGAGGTTTTGGAGAACGTATCGATCTCGGTCGAGCGGCTCGCCCGCTTCGAACCGGTGCTATTCGACATCGGCATCGTCGAACTGATCGAGGCGGCCGCGAAGAACCGCGGTCTCGGCGTCAGGCGCATGACATCGGGCGCCGGCCATGACGCGCAGATGATGGCCCGCCTCGCGCCGGCGGCAATGATCTTCGTGCCGAGCGCCGGTGGCATCAGCCACAATCCGCGCGAACACACTGAAGATGCCGAGCTTGTCGCCGGCGCCAACATCCTGCTTGATGTCGCCAGTGAGCTTGCAAAATAGGTCGGGGAGAAAATGGCTGAGCTCGATCGTGATGTGCTGAAGCAGGAAATGACCGGCTGGCGGCGCGATTTGCACGCGCACCCCGAGTTCGGCTTTGAGGAAAAGCGCACCGCTGCCTTTGTCGCCGCGAAGCTGCGCGAATTCGGGCTGGACGATGTTGCAGAGGGGGTCGGCGGCACCGGCGTCGTTGGCACATTGAAGCGCGGCAGCGGCAACCGGGCGATTGCGCTCAGGGCCGACATGGATGCGCTGCGCATCACCGAGCAGTCCGCGACCGCCCATCGCTCGCAGAACCCAGGCATCATGCATGCCTGCGGCCATGACGGCCACACCACCATGCTGCTCGGCGCGGCAAAGCTGCTGGCCGCCGAGGGTGGTTTCGACGGCACCGTGCGTTTCGTTTTCCAGCCGGCCGAGGAGTGGGGCAAGGGCGCGCTGGCAATGCTCGATGACGGGCTGCTGCAGCGCTTCCCCTTCGACGAGATCTTTGGCCTGCACAACATGCCGGGCCTGCCCATTGGACATTTCGAGACCCGCGCCGGCCCGTTCATGTCGGCGGAGGACAATTTCGAGATCGTGCTCAAGGGGATCGGCGGCCATGCGGCGCGGCCACATTCCGGGAACGAGACGCTGGTCGCCGCCTGCGCGCTGGTCACCAATCTGCAGACCATCGTCTCGCGCCGGCTGAGCCCGGCCGACATTTCGGTGGTTTCGGTGACCGAACTGATCACCGACGGCACCCGCAACGCATTGCCCGGCCTCGCCCGCATCCTCGGTGACGCCCGCAGTTTTCGTCCCGAGGTCAGCGCCGAGATCGAGCGCCAGATGCGGGTCATCACAGCGGGTACCGCCGCCGCCTACAATGTCGCCGCCAACGTGACCTATAGCAGGGAATTCGTGCCGCTGCAGAACGATGCCGACCTGGTGGACGCGGCCTTTGTCGCCGCAAGGCGCGTGCTGGCCGATGGCGCCGCCGGCATCGCGGCGGAGCCGATGACCGCCTCGGAGGATTTCGCCCGCTTCCTCGATCACGTACCGGGCTGCTTCGTCTTCCTCGGCAATGGCGAGACCTCGCCGCCGCTGCACAATTCCAGCTACGACTTCAACGATGACGGGCTGTTGCACGGCACGGATTTCCATATCGCGATCGTCAGGCAAAGACTGGGCGGCGCGATCGGGAAATGACGCCTGATCGCCTTCGCAACTGGCCCAAGCGGCACTGCTATCGCCAAGCCAGCTGCCGGGTTTAGGGAGATTGCCTGTTGCCGGAGATCGCACGCCGATGACCAGGGTTTCGCTTCTGGGAATACCGCATGACGAGAACTCGTCCTATCTCAAGGGCGCGGCCGCAGCGCCGGCCCTGATCCGGCGGGAACTCAAAAGCGACGCGCACAGCTCGTGGAGCGAAACCGGCTTCGATGTGGCGGACAGTTTCGTCGACCACGGCGACATCGACTTTTCAGGCGCCGGCGATCCGTGGGAGCGAATCGAGGCCGAGGTCGGCCGCGCGCTGGATGCCGGCCACCCGTTGATCAGCCTCGGCGGCGATCATGCCATCGCCTGGCCGGTGCTGCGTGCCGTGCGCCGCCGCCATGCCAGGCTAACGATCGTCCAGATCGACGCCCATCCCGACATCTACGATGCCTATCAGGGCAACAGGCGGTCCCACACCTCGTCCTTCGCGCGCATCCTGGAGGAGGGGCTGGCTGACCGGCTGATCCAGATCGGCCTGCGCACCCTCAATGATGAGCTTCGTGACCAGCTCAAGCGCTTCGGCGTCGAAATGATCGAGGCGCGGCATTTCAGCGAGGATCTGCAGCTCGATCTCAAGACGCCGGTCTATCTCTCGGTCGATCTCGACGGCCTCGACCCGGCTTGTGCGCCCGGCGTGTCGCACCGCGAACCCGGTGGTCTTACAACCCGGCAAGTGATCAACCTGATCCAGCGGATCGACCAGCCCATCGTCGGCGCCGATGTCGTCGAATACAATGCAAGCCAGGACGTCTCCAATCTCACCGCGCTGGTTGCCGCCAAGCTGGTCAAGGACATCGCCGGCATGATGCTCAAGACGCATGGCGCCGGCTGAATCAATCTGGCAGGGCGGCATGGTAGATCATTGTTGCGACTCGCATTTCCAGTGAAAGCCGCCATGCCGCATCCTTTGAAAATAGCCATAGCCGGCGCGAACGGGCGCATGGGCAGCCAGATGGCGCTGGCCGTCGAGGCCGATCCCAGGCTGACGCTCGTCGCCCGCTTTCACAGGCCGGGCAGCATCGGTGAGGGGCTGGTCGAGCGCGACGAAGCACTGGCGCTTGCGGATGTCGTCATCGATTTCACCACGCCTGCGGCCTCCGTCGATCTTGCACAAGCTTGCGCGGCCCGCGGCGGCCCGGCGCTGGTCATCGGCTCGACCGGCTTCGAGCCGGCCGATCTCGCCGCCATCGCTGCTGCTTCGAAGTCCGTCGCCATCGTTCGCTCCGGCAGCTACTCGCTCGGGCTCAGCATGCTGACCGGGCTGGTCGAGCAGGCGGCGCGAGCACTTGGTCCCGCCGCCGACATCGAAATCCTGGAAGCGCATCACCGCATGAAGGTCGACGCACCGTCGGGCACGGCGCTGATGCTGGGCGAGGCGGCCGCTCGCGGACATGGCGTCAGGCTGGACGATGTGGCGAAACGCATCCGCGACGGCCTTACAGGTCCACGCCCTGCCGGCGAGATCGGCTTTGCCGTGCTGCGCGGCGGCAGCATCGTCGGCGAGCACAGCGTGAGCTTGCTGGCCGAGGGCGAGACGCTCACGCTTTCCCATTCGGCGGGCCACCGCTCGATGTTCGCGCGCGGCGCCATTGCGGCAGCACGCTGGGTCGCCGTCCGGCCGCCCCGCGAATACGACATGCGCGACGTACTGGGCTTCACGACCTTTTGAGATGCAAGGGTAACGCAACGAGGGGCGTTGCGAGGTCGGAGCCGCCTAGAGAATAGAATATAGCAACAACTACGCCATTTCGCGCCTTCCCACACCGAACCGAACGGTTCGGTTCGCACATTTTTGTGATTGGCAATGGCAGCAACGCACACCCATTTCGGGGTGGTCCGAGCGACGCGAATTCCTCCCAAGGCACGCCACTTGACGGACAGAACTGAAAAATCTGGATTACCTGAAATGACCAAGATCGCACTTACCGCTGCTGCCATCCTCCTTGCCACCGGCACCGCTTTCGCAGGCAGCGACCACTACGGCTCCGACGGCGTCAACCAGCCTGCTGTGACAGCGCCCGCCGGCAACATCGATCACAATTATACCGCCTCGATCCGCAAGCCGGCCAGCCTCGGCGATTTCACGATCAAGGGCGACTCGAACCAGCCGCAATCCGGCCAGGGCATCTGGGGTCGTTGATTTTCTGAGAAATCTACGACCACAAAGAGCGGTGGGCCCGGCCCACCGCTCTTGTTTTTATGCAATCGACTCGGGCCGCAAAGATCTTGAATCAATCCGCCAGCAATTGGTCCTATCTCCTTGTTTGACCGTGGTCTTTTCAAAACACGGTTTGCGGCTGTCACCTGCGGCTAGCCCGTTAGGCAGCTTGGTCTAGCTTAGATCCTTCGGCTGGATGCAATGCGTCAACCGGGCCGCGCCGAAGCCGAGATCCGCCCAGTCGCCGTCGATGACAAAGCGGGCAAGGGCGCCGGTCGGGAATTTCTCTTCAAGTTTCCTGAGAGCAGCCACACCCGATCGCGGACCGGCGAGCCGGCGGGCAAAGTCCTCCAGGCCGGGATTATGGCCGAGCACCAGGAGACAGCTAGCCGATGCGACTGCCTGCTGCAGCTCGGCCAGAATGTCGCCAGCCGTGGCTTCGAAAAGCGCCTCGGCGAACTCCACCGTTACGCTCGCCGACAGTTCCGCCGAGACCAGCCGCCATGTCTCGCGCGTACGCAGCGCCGGCGACACCAGCGCCAGGTCAGGCGGCCAACTGCGCCGCGCCAGTTCGCGCCCCATCAGCGGCGCCGTCTTCAGCCCGCGCGGCCCGAGCGGCCGGTCCAAATCAGCAAGCGCCGGGTCGTCCCAGCTCGACTTGGCGTGGCGCAGCAGGAGCAATTGTCTCGGTGTCGCCAATGTCGGCCTACGGCGTGATCCGCGCCAGATGTTCGAGATCGCGTTCTTCGCGCAGCGGGTCGGGCGCCATCACCACGGAAGTTCCGTTTTCGGCATCGTCGGCGAAATGTGCCAGCACGGTGCGACCGCCTTCCATGTGCGCCTTGCCGTCGGCGAGCAGCCCGAGCGCCAGCGCATAAAGCCGGTGCTCGGCCTTCAGCACTCTGGCGGCCAGCGTGTCTTCGTTGTCGCCGACCATCACCGGCACCGCTGCCTGCGCGATGATCGGGCCGTCATCCATCTCTGATGTGACGAAATGCACCGTGCAGCCATGAATGCGAATGCCGGCGCGCAGGGCGCGCGCATGCGTGTCCAGGCCTTTGAAGGCCGGCAGCAGGGCAGGGTGGATGTTGATCATGCGCCCCTGCCACTTCTCGACCAGGCCGCGGGACAGGATGCGCAGATAGCCGGCCAGCGCCACGATCTCGGCGTTGAATGCAATCAGCGCGGCGTCGATCGCCGCATCATGGGCTTCCTTGCTGGCATGGTCGGCGCGCACGATGACCTTGGTCGGGATACCGCGCGCGGCCGCGATGCCGAGGCCGGCGGCGTTGGCCCGGTCGGAAATGACGCCAACGATCTCGGCCGGATAGGCCGGGTCGCTGGCCGCCGCGATCAGCGCCGTCATGTTGGAGCCGCGTCCCGAGATCAAAACAACCGTGCGTTTCCTGCTCATAGGCCGATCGAGCCCCGATAAATGACGCCGGCGTCGCGGCGCGGCACGATGCGGCCGATCGGCGTCACCGTCTCGCCGGCCTCCTGCAGCACGGCTGCGACCTGTGCGGCCTGGCCGGAGGCGACGACGAGGATCATGCCGATACCGCAGTTGAAGGTGCGCATCATCTCCTCCGGCGCCACGCCGCCAGTCTTCGCCAGCCAGGAAAACACCGCCGGCACATCGATGGCATTGAGATCGAGCTCTGCGGAAAAGTCCTTGGGCAGGACGCGCGGAATGTTTTCGGGAAAGCCGCCGCCGGTGATATGGGCCAGTGCCTTGATGCCATGCGTGTTGCGGATGGCCTTGAGGACCGACTTCACATAGATGCGGGTCGGCTCGAGCAGCGCCTCGGCCAGCGTCGCTTCGTCGTTGAACGGCGCCGGATCGCTCCAGGCAAGCCCGCTGACGGCAACGATACGGCGCACCAGCGAAAAGCCATTCGAATGCAGGCCCGAGGAAGCCAGCCCAAGCAGCACGTCGCCTTCGACAATATCGTCGGTCGGCAGCAACTGGCCGCGTTCGGCCGCACCGACGGCGAAGCCGGCAAGGTCGTAATCCTTGTCGTTATACATGCCGGGCATTTCAGCGGTCTCGCCGCCGATCAGCGCGCAGCCGGCCTGTCGGCAGCCGATTGCTATGCCGCCGACGATTGCCGCCCCCTGGTCGGGGTCGAGCTTGCCGGTGGCGAAATAGTCGAGGAAGAACAGTGGCTCGGCGCCCTGCACGACGATGTCGTTGACGCACATGGCGACGAGGTCGATGCCGATCGTGTCGTGCTTGCCGGCATCGATGGCGATCTTCAGCTTGGTGCCGACGCCGTCATTGGCGGCGACCAGCACCGGATCCGTGAAACCCGCCGCCTTGAGGTCGAACAGGCCGCCAAAACCGCCGATCTCGCCATCGGCGCCCGGCCGGCGCGTCGCGCGCACCAGCGGCTTGATCTTCTCGACCATGAGGTTGCCGGCATCGATGTCGACGCCCGCCTCGGCATAGGTGAGCCCGTTCTTGCGCTTGGCCCGGTCGCCCTTGCTCATCGTCGGCGCATCCCTGTTTCCCTCGGCGGCTCTTCGCATGAATGGTTTCGGGGGGCAAGGATGACGACAGGATACCGGGCTTTTGCCCAGGATAAATACGTGGACAGTCGCCCCTTCACCGCTGGTCCTTGCAGCCACAATCCATCTCCATCATCTATCTGCAGAACAAGCATGGCGGGACATGCCTTTGACCATTCCCAACCTCATCACCATCCTGCGCTTCGTGCTGGTGCTGGCGATGCTGAACATGCGCTGGGACTGGGCCTTTGCCGGATTTCTCGTTGCCGGAATTTCCGATGGCGTCGACGGCTTCATCGCCCGCCGCTTCAACCAGCATTCGAAACTCGGCGCCTATCTCGATCCGATGGCCGACAAGGTGCTTCTGGTCTCGGTGTTCGTGGTCATGGGCTTCATCGGGCAATTGCCGCTGTGGCTGGTGGTGACCATGGTGTCACGCGATGCGCTGATCATCTGCGCCGTGCTTTTGTCCACGGTCATGGCGCATCCGGTCGAGATGAAGCCGCTCTATGTGTCGAAGGCCAACACCGCCGCCCAGATCGTGCTGGCGCCGTGGTGCTGGGCGAACTTGCCCTTGGCCTCCACCTCGACCCGCTCAGGCCTGCGCTCATATTGCTGTCCGGGGTCTTGACCATGGCTTCGGCCGCGGCCTATCTCGTGGCTTGGCTGAGGCATATGAGCGGCTATGGCGAAGGCTCCACCCCGGGTAGTTGACAAGAATGCCGCGACTGCCGCGTTAGCAGACGCGGCTGCGTCCCTGGCGTTTCGCCGCCAGATTTTCTTCTGGCTGGGCACGGCAATCTTCCTGGCGCTGTTCCTCTACATTTTTTCCAGCATCCTGTTGCCGTTCGTTGCCGGCATGGTGCTGGCCTATTTTCTCGACCCGGTCGCCGACCGGCTGCAACGCCTCGGCCTCTCCCGGCTGATGGCGACGGTGGTCATCCTGATTGCCTTCATCGTCCTTTTGGTGCTGGCCTTCGTCATCCTGGTTCCGGTACTGGCCACGCAGATGGCCGATTTCGCCAGCAAGCTGCCGGAATATCTGACCCGGCTGCAGTCGCTGATCACCAGCTTCGATCCGAAATGGCTGGAGCAGAAATTCGGCGTCAATGCCAATGGCCTGCGCGACGGGCTGAATTCGCTGCTCACGTCCGGTTTCGGCCTGCTGAGCACCGTCTTCACCTCGATCTGGAGTTCCGGCGTTGCTCTGGTGTCGGTGGTCAGCCTGTTCGTGGTCACTCCGGTTGTCGCTTTCTACATGCTGCTCGACTGGGATCGCATGGTGGCGGTCGTCGACAGCTGGGTGCCGCGCGATTATGTCGGGACGGTCAGGGCGATCTCCAGGGACATCAACACCGCGACCGCCGGCTTCGTGCGCGGCCAGGGCACGCTGTGCCTGGTGCTCGGCGGCATGTATGCCACCGGCCTGACGCTGACCGGGCTGAATTTCGCCATCCTCATCGGCCTCTTCGCCGGGCTGATCTCGTTCATCCCTTATGTCGGCTCGCTGACCGGACTGGTCCTGGCCGTCGGCGTCGCCTTCGTCCAGTTCTGGCCGGACTGGACCATGATCGTTGCTGTCGCCGTCGTGTTCTTCATCGGCCAGTTCATCGAAGGCAACATCCTGCAGCCCAGATTGGTCGGAAAAAGCGTCGGCCTGCACCCGGTCTGGCTGATGTTTGCGCTGTTCGCTTTCGGCGCCCTGTTCGGCTTCGTCGGCCTTTTGATCGCCGTTCCTGCTTCGGCGGCGGTTGCCGTGCTGGTGCGCTTTGCCATTGCCCGCTATCTCGAATCGCCGCTCTACAAGGGACACTCCACCGAGCCCGTCCCGCCGCTGCCTGCCGATCGCGGCGGCGGCCACCGCTCGCCGCGCGGCTGAACGTGGCGGATCAAAAGACCGAACCGCCGCGCCAGCTGCCGCTAGACCTTGGGCATGGCACCGGCTATTCGCGCGACGAACTGGTGGTGTCGGCCACCAACCGTGAGGCGGCAGCCCTTGTCGACCGCTGGCCGGACTGGCCATCGCCGGTGATCGTGCTCGCTGGCCCGGCTGGCTCCGGCAAGACACATCTGGGTTCGATCTGGCAGGCGCGGGCCAACGCTGTGGCGGTCGATGCCCAGCGCATCGGCAATGCCATCACCGGGCTTGGCGGCAGGCCCGCGCTGATCGACGATGTCGACAAGACAGCCATCGACGAGGCGGGCCTGTTCCATCTCATCAATGAAGTGCGCGGCGCCGGGGCCACCTTGCTGTTGACTGCGCGGCGCTTCCCCGCCGCCTGGAGGGTGACGTTGCCCGATCTCGCCTCGCGGCTGAAGGCGGCGGCAACAGTCGAGATCCACGAACCGGACGATTTGCTTCTGGCCGGCGTCATCACCAAACTCTTCGCCGACCGCCAAGTCGAGGTCGAGCCGCACGTCGTGCAATATCTGGTGCGCCGCATCGAGCGCTCGCTGGCCACCGCCATGCGCGTGGTCGAGCGCCTCGACCGCACCGCGCTCGAGCGCAAGACGCCGATCACCAGGGCGCTCGCCGCCGAGATCGTCAGCGCCATGGATGAAGGGCAGGGCGAGTTCGAGGTTTAGGCAGTGGAAGGAGAAGACTCCGCTCCTGTCCCATTTCGAGAAGAAACCTCTGGCATCCATCTTGCAACACTGCGTTTGCCGGCTGACCCCGGTCCTGATCGCGTTCCTGATCGGGTTGTAGGCTCGCCGGGAGTGATGATTGGGGTTCTCGCCCGGCGAGCTTACCTTCAGATAGAATCGCCGCAAGGCCTACGATTGCGCGCCAGCTGTCATTCAGACTTCACCAAGCCGCAAGATCTCATCGTCCTGCATTGAAATGGACCATTAGATGGTCTACTTTTTGGATATGGACCAGAGCATGGTCCATAAAGGAGCGGTCAATGCAGGTATCCGTTACAGACGCCAAGGGGCAGCTCACCGAACTGGTGCGTCGTGCCGAGGCTGGGGATGAAATTATCCTGACCCGCCATGGTCATGCAGCCGTGCGCCTTGTTCCCGTGAAGGCTGCCCCTGACAGGAAAGGCCGCCGGGCATTGCTGGAGGCAATGCGAGCATCCGGCGCTGCCAAGGCAAAGGCCGGGTCGGATGCCGCGCGGAGCCAGGATTTCCTCTATGGCGCTGATGGCCTGCCCGAATGATCGTGGTCGATACCTCGGCCCTGATGGCGATCGTTCTTGCCGAACCTCAATCCAGTGCCTGCATTGCGGCGCTGGAAGCCGAAGACGATATTTTGATCTCGGCTGGCACAGTGGCCGAGGCGCTGATCGTGGCGGATAGGCGCAATGTCGGTGAGGAAATGGCCGGCCTGATCGACGGGCTCGGCTTCGAGGTCACGGCGGTGACACCAGCCTCTGGCCGACGCATAGCCGAGGCGTATGGGCGATGGGGCAAGGGTATTCATCCGGCCGGGCTCAATTTCGGCGATTGCTTTGCCTATGAAGTGGCAAAGGATCGAGCCTGCCGCTTACTCTATGTTGGCGACGATTTTTCGAAGACCGATATCGAGAGCGCTCTATAGAGCTACGTTTATGCCCACAACGCCGCCAGATACCGGACCAGCAGATAGACCACCGTATGCGCTGCCACGTAGCACGCGGCAACGACGACAAAGAACAGCACGCTGGCGGGCCACGAGCGGGGAGGGCCTTGCCTCTTGCTCGGCCGGTTGTTCCAGATCCACAGGGCCGCACAGATAATGGCCCAGACGACGACGAACGGAACCGTGATGCCGATGTAAGCGAAGTAGGCAGGGCCAATCAGCGAAAGCCATGCCTCGAGACCAAGCATCCAGAATCTCCCCTTGCCCGGAGTCTAATGCATGTCGCTCAAAAGTGGTCCCGGTTTTGAGAGAACGACATGCATCAAAACAAAAATCAAAGCGCGTCGCCTGGATACGTTTCAGCGCGACGCGCTTTTAGACCGGCGATAGAAGTGGAAGCGAGGGGATTATCCCTGCGTCGATTTTTAGCCAAACCCGCCGAAGGGATGCTGTTCGATGACACGGGCGCCTGATGCATGTCGCTCAAGTGGCCCCGGTTTTGAGAGAACCGCATGCATCAAACATGCATCAAACAAGACCTCAAGCGCGTCGCGTGAGTCCGTTCAAATGAGACGCGCTTTAGGTCAGATTGGTGCTCCGGTCGCCAAACTCGGCCGTAGCAGGTCTAAAGCGATCGGATCAGCCGCAGACCCTGACCTCTTCGACGACCCTGTGGTGATGGCGCCAGTGCCTGACCAGTTCGATATGGCAGCGGTGATGGCGATGGTGGCGCCGCCATTGGCCATCCTGGTTGTCGCTGTAGTCGTCGCCATAGTCGTCGCTATAGTCTTTGTGGCGCTGGTGATGGCGAAGAATCTGTATATCGCCATCGTCGGACGAATATTGATCGTCGTCATCGGACTGGATAGTCAGACTGGCGGCTTGCGCCGGTGCGATCAAAGCCGCCGTTCCGGCGAACGCGATCATCGAGGCGATGAGAAGGGTTTTCATTGTTTGCTCCTTGGGTTGAACATACACAACTCTCGGAGCGAACTGGTGTTCCAATGTAGGGTCCGATCGGCGAGCGGCTGCTGCTTGGGCAATGCGTGCCGCCATGCGCTACCGGCGAGGCAGCCATTGGCGACCTTGGGAGTGACCTTGGGCAAGGACTGGCTTTGTGGGAAAAAATGGTCGGAGTGGAGAGATTCGAACTCCCGACCCTCTGGTCCCAAACCAGATGCGCTACCAGGCTGCGCTACACTCCGAGGCCCTGCGGCGTATACGGTTCCGGACCCTGTCGCGCAACCCCTAAAACATCAAACGGGGCTTGGCGGTCTGCGCTCCCGCGCAATCCTGGCTGCGATCGCCTTGGCCTGGATGCGAGCATTGGCGAAGCAGCCGCGGATGCTTGGCCGCATGCCGGTGAACCACAGGCCCGGCAGTTTCGGGTCGCTGTCGGCGCCGTTGAACAGCGGCACGCCCTTTTGGTCGAGCACGCCGAGCCTGCCCAGCATGGCCTCGAGCCCGGTGCGGTAGCCGGTCGCGGCGATGACGATATCGGGCTGGATCGTCGCGCCATCGTCGAAAACGACCGTGTCGCCGGTAAATTCCCGCACGGTTGGCAGCACGATGATCCTGCGGTCCTTGATGGCATCGACGGCGCCGTCATCGGTCGCGATGGCGGTATAATCCGACGCCAGCCGGCTTGCGCCGCCCGAAGGCGTCGGCGGCAGGCCGTAGGCCGTGAGGTCGCCGAAGGCCCATCGCTGCGTCGCCGCCATCACCGCATCGGCGAGCTTGAACGGCAGCCGCGCCAGGATCGGCGAAAACCGGTGGACGGCGATCTGGCCGAGGCGCTTGGGCAGCAGTGCCGGACCGTTGCGCGCCGACAGCCAGATCTGTCCCGCGTCGGCTGCCACCAGGTGATTGAGCACGTCGAAGCCGGAATTGCCGGCGCCGACGACCAGCACTTTCTTGCCCGCATAGGCCTTGGCGTTACCGAATGCGGCCGAATGGATGATGCGTCCGGCAAAGGCCTTCATGCCTTTCCAGGCCGGGATGAAGGGCTGCCGGTCGCGCCCGGTGGCGATGACGACATGGCGCGCCAGCCGCGGCCCGGCACTGGTCCGCACAAGCCAGTGGTCGCCCTCGAAGCCAATCTCCTCGACCGCGATGCCGAACTCGACCGGCAGCCGGTGCATGGCGTGGAATTCGTTCAAATGGCCGATGATGGTGTTTCGGTGCGGAAAGGCAGGGGTGCCGGCAGGAAAGGAAACGCCCGGCAGCGCCGAAAGGTCGCGATGCGTGTTGAGATGCAGTCGCTCGTGCCGCCCGTGCCATGGCTCGGCCAGCCGGGCTTCCTTTTCCAACACCATCACAGGCACGCCGGTCTTGAGCAGCGCATGGGCTGCGGTCAAGCCGGCTGCCCCGGCGCCGATCACGATCGCGCCGTCGAAAATCGCTTGGCTGTCGGCCTCGGCGTGCAAAATCCCTGCGTCCATGCCTCTTTGTGTCGCCATCATGACCATGACTTTTGATGCTACGCCAGTGTATCGGGCCGATGCCGCTGCCGAAGCGGCCTGGTTGCAGGCCGCTTCGGCCTTGCCGTCGGCAGTGTTGCACAGTATTGACTGAAATAAGGCGGCGCTACCGCCAACGCAGCTACGAGGTGCCCATGTCCGCGCGAATTTTCAGCCCAGCCAAAACCGCGATGCAGTCCGGCAAGGCCAAGACCGGCCATTGGGTGCTGGAATTCGATCCCGCCCAACGCAAGAAGATCGACCCGCTGATGGGCTACACCACATCGGGCGACATGCTGAGCCAGATCAGGCTGACCTTCGACACCAGGGAAGAAGCGGTGGCCTATGCCGAAAAGCAGGGGCTGGCCTTCCGTGTCGAGGAGCCGAAAGAGACCAAGCGCCGGCAGATTTCCTATGCGGAAAATTTCCGCTATGACCGCAGGATACCCTGGACGCATTGACCGGCGGTCAGCGCCTGGCACATAGACACCAGCCGGCCAAGATATCAAATGCCGGCCAGCGGTCCCGTAGCTCAGCTGGATAGAGCACCGGCCTTCTAAGCCGATGGTCACAGGTTCGAATCCTGTCGGGATCGCCAACAACTTCAAAGAGATAGTGTGGAGGCCTGAGTGGGAATTGAACCCACTACGTCGGTTTTGCAGACCGATGCGTCACCGTCCCGCCCTCAGACCATGGCTCCTTGTGCATTGACCGCGACAGCTAGTCAACTTGGCCGGCCTCTGCTCGCAGGTTCGGACCGCGATCCGGCTGCCACCAGTCGAGATGTTCGGAACGCGGCTCGCGTTCAGGCGTTTGTTGCTGATGGCACCGACAACCCCGACCATTGCGCGCATCTGGCGCGGCAGGACCTTGCCCGACAAGGCCGACGCCTATGAGCGCTACAATTACGAGGCTGGTATCAAGCCGCTGATCGAGAAAGCGCTGGGCGTGCAGACTTTTCGCGAGGACACGCCGACGCATTCGGAATTCATCACCATCTCCTATTGGGAGAGCGTCGAGGCGATGGCCGCCTTTACCGGCGGCGATCCGCAAAGCATCCACCATCTCGACCGCGACAAGGAGTTCCTGATCGAATTGCCGAAGGGTGTCCAGGTGCTGCGAATCCGTTCCAGCCACGGAATGGTTGGCGGCAGCTGATGTTTGCGGGCTTTGACGCCAGGACCGTTCAAATGGAGGAGACATCGATCTTCGTCAGGGCCGGTGGCTCAGGGCCGCCGCTGCTGCTCCTGCATGGCTTTCCCGAAACGCATGTTATGTGGCGGGACATCGCCGTGGCATTGGCGCCGCACTTCAGCGTGGTTGCCGCCGATCTGAGAGGCTACGGACAAAGCGCCTGTCCGGCTTCCGGAGCCAATCATGCCGCCTATTCCAAACGAGCGATGGCGCGCGACATGGTGCAGGTTATGGACGTTCTCGGTTTCGACCGTTTCATGGTTGCCGGCCACGACCGTGGCGGTCGCGTCGCCTACCGGCTGGCGCTCGACCATCCCGAAACCGTGTCGAAAGTCGCCGTTCTCGACATCGTCCCCACGACCTCCGCCTGGGATCGGGCCGATGCCAGGTTGGCGCTGGCCTTCTGGCCGTGGAGCCTGCTCGCCCAGCCGGAACCGCTGCCTGAGCGCCTGTTGTCCGCAGCACCCGACGCAGTTGTCGACAATGCGATCGCCGGCTGGGGCTCGGCTCCAGATGCTTTTCCCGCTGAGGTCAGGGCCGCCTATATCGAGGCGCTGCGTGATCCCGCCCATGCCCACGCCATCTGCGAGGAATATCGCGCCGCCGCAGGCATCGACCGCGAGCACGACGCGCAGGACCAGGCTAATGGCTGTCGCATCAGATGCCCGCTGCTTGCGCTCTGGAGCGGCGAGGGCGGGTTGGAGAACTGGTATGCGGAGGAGGGCGGCCCGTTGGCGATCTGGCGGCAATGGGCTGATAACGTCGGAGGCGGCTCGGTCAAGGGTGGGCATTTCTTCCCGGAAGAGCACCCGAAGACACGGCTGCAAGGCTGTCGAGATTCTTCGCAAGCTGACTGCGGACCGATTGCTAAAATCCGGGCCTGTGTGTTCCTGTGTCGACTATCTCAGATGGCCGAGGGATTGCAGGATCAAAGTGCTCGAAAGACCAAGCAGGGCGATACCGTAAAACCGGTCGATCCACACGGCGTTTGGCCCAGCCAGAAGCCTTGCAGCCCGCGCGCCAAGGGCTGCGTAAAACGTCAGCACAAACACATCGGCAAGCGCGGCGATAATGGCCAGGATGCCATACTGGATCGCGATCGGCTCATCCACGCGGACAAAATGCGGCAGGATCGCGGGGAAAAGCAGCCAGGCCGCCGGATTTGTGACCGCCACCAGGAAGCAGCGCCCAATGAGTGCCTTGGCTGAATGGCGTGTTTCGGGAAGGTTAGGGTTGAACGAAGGTCGGGATGCGGCGCGCAGGGTACCGATGGCGACGAAAAGCAGATAGCCCGCGCCGAACATCCTGAGAGCCGAGAGATAGAATTCCGAAGCCAGCAGAAGAGCGCCGAAGCCCAGCGCGACGATGCTGATAAGAACGAAATCAGACAGTACGACGCCGGCCATGCCGAGAAACGCGCGTCGAAAACCGTAGCGGGAGCCGTTGGTGATGGCGAGCACGACGTCCGGTCCCGGAACCGCCATTCCGAGCACCGACACGAAGGCAAATGTCACCAGCGGCAGGTTTCCCATGACGCCGCGTAATGTACCCGGCGCTCACCGTCCGTAACGCCCTTCACACAGCGGCTTGGCTATCGCCGATTGTTGTTGGCCACCTTGGCTCAGTGCCCGCCGCGCATCTTCACCACCACAGTCCTCACCGCCAGCACCAGCACAGTGATGATGATCAGGATCACCGAGAGCGCGGCGATCGCCGGGTCGATGTTGTCGCGCAGGCCCATCCACATCAGCCGCGGCAGCGTGATGGCGTTGACCGAGGTGATGAACAGGGTGACGCCGATCTCTTCCCAGGACAGCACGAAGGACAGCAGCGCGGCGGTGACGATGCCGAACTTGATGTTGGGCATGATGATGCGCGTGGCGCGTTCCCACACGCCGGCGCCAAGGCCGCGCGCGGCAAGGTCGATGCGGCGGTCGAGCTGGCTGAGCGAGACCAGGATCAGCACCGTGGCGAAAGGCACCGTCATCACCGAATGCGCCATGGCGACGCCGAGCCAGGTGTCGTAGCCGAAGAACGAGCTCATGCCCGAGATCGACGTCAGCAGGAAGTAGAGCGTGATCGCCGAGACCACCGGCGGCACCACCATCGGCAACAGCACGAAGCCGACAAGGGTGGCCGTGAAGCGCGGCTGGAACATCCAGACGCCAAGGCTGAAGCACAGCGCCAGCACGGTCGAGATGACGCTGCTGACGATGCCGATGCGGACCGACAGCAGGATGGCGTCGAGCCAGCGCGGATCCTCGATCAGCGCGCGGTAGTGGCGCAGCGACAGTTCGCCCGTCGGCATAGCCAGCATGCGGCTTGGCGTCAGCGACACCGGGATGACCGCCAGCAGCGGCAGCAGCAGGAACAGCGCCACCAGCACGGCGAGGATCAGCGAGACGGGACCGGGGCGATAGGTCGGCATCAGATCAGCTGCTTCGGTCTGACATAGCGGAACAGCAGCGCCATGAGCGCGCCGACGAACAGCACCAGCACGACGCTGATCGCCGCACCCAGTCCCCAGTCGGGGCTTTGGAATATCCTGAGGTAGATCAGCTCGGCGATCATCACGCTGCGGCCGCCGCCGAGGATCGCCGGCGTGACGAAGAAGCCGAGCGAGAAGACGAACGCGATCATCGCCGAACCGATGATGCCGGAGCGCGTCATCGGCACGAACACGGTCCAGAAGGTGCGCATACGGCTGGAGCCGAGCCCGCGCGCCGCGAGCAGCACGCGCTCGTCGAGGCTGCGCATGGCGGAGGCCAGCGGGAACACCGCGAAGGGAATGAGGAAATGCGTCATGCCGACGATGACGCCGAACTCGTTGCGCACCAGCGCCAGCGGCTCGGAGATGAAGCCGATCGATTGCAGCCAGGTGTTGATCAGGCCGCGGTTGGACAAAAGCGCCACCCAGCCGAAGGCGCGGGTAAGCACCGAGATCCAGAAGGGGACGAGAATGCAGAATTCAGCGATTATGCGCTGTGCCGGGCTGCCGCGCACCCACACCATGGTGATGGCGTATGCCGCCGCCACGGAAACCACGGTGACGATCAGCGCGATGCGCAGCGTGCGGATGAACACAGACTGCACCAGGGCATCGGTGGCGAGCGCGCCATACTGGCCGAGCCCCGGTGTCGGCAAGGTGACGCTCCACTTGACGACGCCGAGGAACGGCCAGGCGTAGGCCAGCACAAGGAACAGGAGCAGCGGCGCCATCAGCACCGCCGCGCCCATCCTGTCGGAGAGGGTGCCTCTCATCGAAGCTCGTGCCCCGCCTGGTCAGGCCGAGATGATCTTGGTGTATTCGTCGAGTGCTGCCCCGTAATTCTTGGCGTACCAATCCATGTCGAGCGCGATCTGCTTCTTCATGTTTTCGGGATCGACCGGGTTGATGCGCTTCTTGTCGGCGGGGATCAGCGCGTCGGCGGCCGGATTGGCCGGACCTTGACCAAGCTTGTCGAACATCACCAGTTGCTTCTCCGGATCCTGGGCGCTGGCGATGAACTTCATCGCTGCGTCCTTGCCGCCGGGGTTGCCCTTGAGCACGGCCAGCGCGCCGGGCGAAATCAGGCCCTGATCCCAGATGAACTTGATCTTGCCGCCCGAGTCCTGCTCGATCAGCGAGGCGCGGGTCGACCACACGATCGCCATCGAGGCTTCGCCGTTGAGCAGCACGCTCTGGCTCTCGGCGCCGCCGCCCCAGTAAGCCACGACGTTTTCCTTGAAGGCGGCGATCTTGTCATGCGCGCGCTTCAGGTCGAGCGGGTAGAGCGAGGTCGGCGCGATGCCGTCTGCGAGAAGTGCGGCTTCCCAACTCGACACGCCCCATTTGTAGAGCGAGCGCTTGCCCGGAAACTTCTTCACGTCGAAGAAGTCGGCCATGCCGGTCGGCGCGTCCTTGCCGTATTTCTCCGAGTCATAGGCGATGACATAGGAGAAGAAATAGGTCGACGCCGCGTATTCCCAGCCGAACCCCTCGCGCATCTTCTTCTTGTCGACGACGGCGTAGTCGATCGGCTCGAGCGCACCCTGCGCGCCGAGCGTGATGGCCGAGAACGGGTCGACGTCCACAAGGTCCCAGGTCGGCGCGCCGCTCTTGAACTGTGCGGCAATCGCGCCTTCGGTCGGGCCTGAACCGTCCATTTTGACGGCGATGCCGGTGTCCTTGGTGAAGGCCTGGCCATAGGCGGCGTCATAAGCGGTGAGGGCATCGCCACCCCAGTTGACCAGCACCAGTTCCTTGGCTTGTGCAAAGGCGCCGGTCGAGCGCAGCAGCATCGGCGTGCCGGCCAGCACGAAGGCTGCAAGCTGGGTGAATTGCCGGCGCGAAATCTCGCCGCGCACAGCCCGGGCGGATAGCCCGTCCATGGCTTGTTTTTTGCTTTGGTCTGTCATTTTAGTTCCCCTTTTTCGTTGTTGGTTCCGGTGGTTATGGCGCGCTCCAGATTCTTTGCTGGAAGACTTCGCCGTTCTCGTCGTCATCCTCCGTCCGGAAGGAGGAAACCCTTTTCCGCCGGCCAGGTCAGCCAGACGGAATTGCCTTTGCTGAGTGCAGCCGCGGCGACCTCGTTCGGCACCGAGACGGTCACCTTGGCGCCCTGGCGCGTCGTCAGATCGAGTTTGGTCGCCGCACCCAGATAGGTCGAGCCGATGGCGGTGGCGGCGATGCCATTCTCGCCGGCGGCGGCTTCGCGCGCGATCGACATATGCTCGGGCCGGATCGCCAGGATCGCATCGCCACGGACTTTCTCGGCCTTGCAGAGCATGTTGACCGCGCGGTCCTCGCAGAGGCCCGTCGAGCCATTGTCGGCGGGCTTGACCCCCTTCAACGGCAGCATGTTGATCTCGCCAAGGAACTCGGCGACGAAGCGGTTGTCCGGCCGGTCGTAGACCTCGTCCGGCGCTCCGACCTGCAGCAATTTTCCGTGGTTGAAGATGGCGACGCGCGACGACAGCGCCAGCGCCTCGCTCTGGTCGTGGGTGACGAAGACGAAGGTGGTGCCGGTCTCCTGATGCAGCCGCTTCATCTCGGCCTGCATCTGGCCGCGCAGGCTCTTGTCGAGCGCCGAGAACGGCTCGTCGAGGAGCAGCACGCCGGGTTCGAACACCAAAGCGCGGGCCAACGCCACGCGCTGCTGCTGGCCGCCGGAAAGCTGCGCCGGCAGTTTCGTCTCATGGCCCTTGAGGCCGACGCGCTCGATCATCTCGGCAACGCGGCGCTTGATCTCGGAAGCCGATTTCTTGCGTACCTTGAGCGGGAAGGCGATGTTGGCCTCGACCGACATATGCGGAAACAGCGCATAACCCTGGAACACCATGCCGGCGGCGCGCTGCTCTGCCGGCCGATCGGTGATGTCGAAACCGTCGCTGAAAAGCTTGCCGGCGGTCGGTTGCACGAAGCCTGCCAGGATCATCAGAAAGGTGGTCTTGCCCGAGCCGGAGGGGCCGAGCAGCGTCAAAAACTCGCCGCGGCCGATATTGAGCGTCAGGTCGTCCAGCGCCCGGAACGAGCCGAAGCTCTTGCCGATCCCGATTGCCTTGATCTCTGCGGCCCGGCCGGGTTGCTGCATCCTGCCTCTTCCTTGATCGTGGCTTGAGCGTAGGGCAGTGCGCCGGCTCACCGCAACCGAATAGTTTTCGCCTGATCGGCAAATTTGATTCACGGATGGGAGGCTAGTACGGGCTGATCCGGTTCTCCGACAGCTTCGACCTCAACCAGCCATTGAATGCTTCCAGCACCGGGTGGCTGGCCTTGGCATGTTCCGACACCAGGAAATACGAGCGCGGCGAGGGGATCGCGATGTCGAAGGGGCGCACCAGACGGCCTTCGCTGAGCGCGCGGCGGCTGGTCAGTTCGTCGCCCATTGCGATGCCTTGTCCGGCGATCGCCGCGGAGAAGACGAGGTTCATGTCCGAGAAGAAGATACCGCTTTCGGTGTCGGGGTTTTCCACCTTGGACAGCGCCAGCCAGCGCGCCCAGTCCTCGGTGTCGCCGAGATGCAGGAGATTGGCGCGCAGCACGTCGGCCGGTTTTGAAAAGCCGCCGACCTTGTTGAGCAGTGTCGGGCTGCAAAGTGGCGTGAACGAGATTTCGCACAGCAACTCCACCGAGCGGTTCGGCCAGTTGCCGACGCCGAAGGCAATGAAGGCATCGGCGTCCGGATTGCTGACATCGTCCAGCCGCCGCGGCGTCAGGATCGACAGCGCCACGTCTGGATACATCTGCCGGAACTCGCCGATGTGCGTGCACAGGAACAGAGAGGCGAAGCCCGGCGTGCAGGAAACGGCGAACGAACCGCCGACGCCCGTGCCGGCCTGGCGCGTCACCGCATCGCCGAGCACCGTCAGCGCCTTTCTCACATCGGCGGCATAGCGCTGGCCGCGCGGTGTCAGCGCCACGCCCTTGCCGATGCGCTCCAGCAGGTCGAAGCCGAGGTCGCGTTCGAGCAGCCGCAACTGATGGCTGACGGCGCTGCGGGTGAGGTGCAGTTCGTCGGCGGCGCGCCAGACGCTGCCGTGACGGGCAAAACTGTCGAGGGCGCGCAGCGCCTGTGTGGAAGGTATTCGCAAGAGGCCTCAGGTGAACCGAATTTGCATGAACCGGAAAAACATATCACTTTTTGCAATGCCGCTTCACTGCTTTCTTGGGCCGCATGGAGAAACCGGTGACGACCTCGGCGCAAGCCACCGCGCTTGCCTGTCTCGATGGCATCCAGCCGTCGCTGTCGGCGTGGACGCGCACCATTTTCGATTTCGGCGAAACAGCCTGGCGCGAATACCAGTCGGCGGCCTGGTATGTCGCGCGGCTGAAGCATGAGGGCTTTTCGGTCGAGGAAGGGTCGGCCGGCATGCCGACCGCCTTTTGCGCCCACTGGACGAACGGCCCGGGGCCGACCATCGGCATGTACGGCGAATACGACGCCGTGCCCGGCAACTGCCAGGACGCGGCAACGGTGAAGCGATCGCGGCCGGGCCTCGGCAGCGAGGCCGGCGGCCACACCGATCCGCATTCCGGGCTTGGCATTGCCGGCCTCGGCGGACTTCTCGCCACCAAGGCGGCAATGCAACGCCACGGCATCGAGGGGACGTTGCGCTTCACCGGCGAGCCGGCCGAGAAGGTCAGGGGCTCGAAGCCGATCCATGCGGCCAAGGGCTACTATGACGGCCTTGCCGGCATGATCTCCTTCCACCCCTTCTATATGCTGCCGCTCTGCAACACGGCGCGCTGGGACACGCATTGCGGCGCGGCCTACGCGATGATCTACCGTTTTGTCTGCGACGAACCCGAAAACTGGGTTCGCGCAAGCGATGGCGCGCCGATCCCGCAGGCGCATTCGGCGGTGCGGGCGCCCGGTGCCAATGACGCGCTGATGGCGATGTACATGACCTCCAAGGCGCTGCGCGATTCCATGCTGCCCCACCAGGGCGGCTGGTCGATCAGCGAGGCGATCCTCACCGCCGGGCAGGCGACCGCCGACAATCTGCCGGCGGGGCTGGCCGAGATCCAGTACATGATCCGCGTGCCGACCATTGCCATGGCAGAGCAGGTCACCGCGGTGCTCGACCGTAATGCGGCCGCGGCCGCGGCGATCAGCGGTTGTCGCTATGAGCGCCATTGGGTGTCGAAGTCGAGGCCGGGCCTCGCCAATCACGCCATGGCGGGGATTGCCTGTGAGGCGCTGTCCACCGTTGGCGCTCCGAGCTGGGACGAGGCGGCGAAAGCGATCGGTCGCGAGGTCCAGGTCAATGCCGGCGGCACCGCGACCGACAACCCTTTCATCGACGAGATGGAGCGGCTGGTTGCGCCGCAAGAGGCCGAGGCAATCCTGCGCCGCGATTTGCCTCCGTCGCAGATCAACTCGACCTCCGACGACTACACCGACATGTCGTGGCACACGCCGACCGCACGCTTCTATGTCGCCCGCCCGGCGCTGCGCTCGGCGAATGGCCATGCCTATCCATCCTGGGCGATGAACGCGCTGGGCGGTATCTCGGCCACCATCGACCCGATGGTCATTTGCGCCGCCAAGACGGTTGCGCTTGCAGCCCTCCGCCTGCTCGAGGACAAGTCCGCGCGCGATGCGGCCATGGACGAATTCGTCACCCGCACCGGCGGCGGCATTGGTGGCTCCAACTGGATCGCGCCGCTTTGCGACTATGACCCGCCGATCAATTTCCGCTGGCCGGAATATGTCACCACCGCGCGCGGACGCGATTGGTGGATTCCGAGCAGCCAATCCAATCAAGCTGCATAGTCAAATCGAGGAGAACCTTATGACCGTCCATGATCGCATCGTCGCCGAACCGTTCTCGCTGCAGCGCCGCAATCCCGCCGGCGGCACCAAGCCGCTGACATCATGGGGCTTTGCCAACGAGACCGACGTGCTGACAGACGTGTTGCTCGGCTCGCCAAACTTCCTGCGCCACCTCTCGACCAGCTCGCTGTCGCGCAAGCATTTGCGCGAAGCGCCCTGCAACGTTCAGATCGCCCAGGCGCAGCACAAGGACCTCGTCGCCGCCTATGAGCATTTCGGCGTCAACATCCACTGGCACGAGCCGACGCCGGAACTGCCGATGCAGGTCTATTCCAGAGACTCCAGCGTCATGACGCCCTACGGCGCCTTCATCACCGCCATGGCCAATTGGTGGCGGCGCGGCGAGAACTATGCCGCCATCCGCACCTATGAAAAGCTCGGCATCCCCATCTACGACATGGTCACGGCTGGTACCTTCGAAGGCGGCGACTTCAACGTCATCGAGGAGGGCGTGGTGCTGATCGGCTGCGGCGGCGCCCGCACTCAGGAAGAGGGCGCCCGCCAGGTGCAGGACTGGTTCGAAAAGGAAGGCTGGGAAACGCGCCTCGCCTTCATCGACGAATATTACGTCCATATCGACCTGATGGTGGTGCCGATCGCCGAGAAGCTCACCGCGGTGTGCCTCGCCTGCACCGAGCCCGGCATCGTCGACTGGCTGAAGGGCAAGGGCCACGAGATCATCGACGTGCCCTTCCAGGACACGATGGCGCTCGGCTGCAACTTCATGTCGCTGGGCAAGGACAGGGTCATCGCGCCGACGTCGAGCCAGTCGCTGATCGGCCAGCTCAAGGCACGCGGCTTCGAGGTTGCTGCCGTCGACATGAGCGAGATTTCCAAGACCGGCGGCGGCATTCACTGCATGGCGCAGGCGCTCAAGCGCGAGCCGGCGTAACGGCACGAATTGCCGCCGGGACCTGTGACGGACTGCTGCCAGATTTGACAAAACAGGCCTGGCAGAGGAAATTGATGCCATTAGAGGAGGGATTCTGTGAAGAAAACTTACGAAAAGCCGAGTCTGGCCAAAGCCGGCAAACTCGGATCGCTGGTCGCTTCAAACCCGTCGAAGCCCGCCCCCTGAGCGCAACCAGCCGCTGAAGGCCGAAATTCGGTCGTCCTGGTTATCGGCGACCGGATCGCGCTGTATGATTGAAGGGAGCCCGCCGGCTTTGAACGGCGGGCTTTTTGCTTTGCGCCAGAGCGCTGCCGCGTCTGCCGGCTAGTCGAATCTGCCCGAACCTGAATTGAACTTGCTCCGGGCGTTTTCCAGATGCGCCCGCATCGCTTGGCCGGCCGCTTCCGGGTCGCGGCGCTCGATCGCCTCGAACACCGCCTGGTGGCCGGCAAAACTCGTGCGGTTTCGATCTCCGTATTGGCCACGTGGATGCGCTGATTGATCAGCCATTCGACCTAGCCGTTGATTTTGAAACCAAGCCAGCTTCCCCAAAAGATCATGCCCAAACAAAGCCATAGCGCGAAGACCACATGCGCGCCGTTCCCGCCCGCCCGGCGATCAGGGAGTGGCTGGCGTGAGATGGCCGCGCTGACGACGGAACGAGATCGCCTCGTCTGGCCGGCCGGACTCGCGACGGCGTGGTCCGGCCGGAATTCCATCTGCTATGCGGGTATCAATACGGCGATGCGATGCACGCCGACCTCCTTGCTTGTATTCGTCGCTTCATCGGTCTTGCCCTTGGAGCAGGTGTACATATCACCCGTCTTGAGCTTGAATTCCTTGTCCGCTTTCTTGATCGTGAATGCACCTGAGGTAATGGTGCACACCATGTCGTTGTCCATCACGGTTTGAGGAGCATGTGCTCCGGGCTGAAACACAACGTCGATAATTGCGATGCTCTTGTAGGCGGGAATGTCTGCATTGCCGGTGCCGACCTCCACCACCCTGACACCGGGCGCAATCTCCTTGCCCTCTTTCGGGCCGTATTTCTTGATTTTTGCCGATGCCGCCAAGGTGAACAAAGGCGCTACCGCGGCGGTCGTCAGACCGAGGGCAATTGCAGACCTGCGATTCATGGTTTTCATTGCATCCTCCCGATGCTCGTCATGCATGGATATGCATGACTTCGATATATTAGCACGAACGAATTTACTTGTATGCAAGCGGCTGGGGCGCAGGCCAGCAAAGGGTATCGCTCCGGCGGGTAAGTCTATTTCACTGCAGCTTCCGCCGGAACTTCGAATGACAGCTCGAGCAATCCTGCAGGATCAGGTGCAGGAGATGCTCCGCCGGCACTTTGGTAGGATCGACTTCCACGGTGCTCGGCCGCTTGCCGAGCAGGCTGCCGCCGCCCATTGCCGGGCCGGTGCCCATGCGCATGTCATCAGTGATGACGGCCGGCGCGCTTTGGGCCTTGGCGGCCAGCGCGCGCGCCAGCGCCCCGATATGATTTGCCAGCGCCTCGAATTCCGCCCGTGACTGATCGATCTCCAGCCTGGCCTGCGACGGCGGTCCAAGCGAGCCGCTCGGAAATTCGGCAATCAGGGCAGGGCCGGTGCGAGCGCGCAGCGTGTCCGCTGCCGCCTTGAAGGCTGCGGCGTCATAGGGTTGCCTGCGGTCGAACATGCCGGCAATGGTTTTCGCAGCCGCCGCCATCTCCTTCATCGACGCCTGGCGGGCCGCGACCATCGGTCCGCCGCCGACGGAGGCGGCCATCGTAAGGGCACAGACCAGCCACAGCAGCGCCGCTTTCACAGTCCATCTCACGGCGCCATGTCCTTGCCCCATCCATCTGTGATCAGCCAGCCGCAGCAGGGGTTCGACCTGCAGTCGGATTCTTCGGTCGTGATGCCGGTTCTCATCGGTAAATTTCCGTCGCCGGAAGTCTCCGTCTCTGAGCGGATAGACCTTCCAGCCACCGGAAGGTCAACTGATTGAGAAGCCCGATCAGCGGGCAATCAGCACAGGCTTGCAGCAAGCTGACGCAGCGTTTCCTTGACTTGGATCGCAAAAACGGGCAGCAAGGCGGGGGTGAGGGAGAGCATTCTACCGTGGCGCAGACCATGGAGTGCTCTTTTTTTCGTATCAGGCGCCGCATAATCGGTGGCTGATGGAGGGATTGGTTAACCAACTTTGTCCATCTTTTGATTCAATCGGCAACAGACGCGAAAGGTGCAGGGGGCACCAGCGAACTGTGGATGTCACGGATGCGAGGGTCGCAAGCCTGCATGCCGATTGAGAGTGGTTGTATGGCGTTTTTGCGTTTGAAAGACCGAGGCGACACTCCTGAACGGGGTTTGACTTCGAAGAGATCCGGCCAGCGCTGGGTGGTGGTGCCGGTTGTCGGCGCGGCCTTGGCGCTATGGTCGGTGGCAACCATGGCCGGCCTCTATTCGCTCGGTACCTCGCTCACCGCAGCCTCCAACAGCCTTCCGCACAGTCTGCTTCTGCCGAACGCAGCACTTGCCGATTCGCGCCGCAGCCTCGCCAATTCGTGGGCGCCGCGGCTTTCGGCGCAAAAATCACAGGCCTCGCTGCTCAGCCAATGCGACGCCGGCTGCGCGCATGCCGCCGCGAACTTCGCGCATGACGGCAAGATGGCGCGGCTGAAGCCGGCCACGCACGCTGTGGCCCCGAGCAGTGTCGCCTCAAACATTGCGCCAAACACCAGCGTCGCTCTCGCCACTTCGCGCGGCATGCGCTTCGACGGCGTGGTGGCCAAGGCAGAGCTGTCGCCGCAAAAGCTGGCTGCCGCCTTCGCCAAGGCCTCGAATGCGCCGTTCATGCTTGCCAGCCTTCCGGTCGCTGCCCGTTTCGCCGAAGTCCGGCTGCCCGATCAGCA
Organism: Mesorhizobium sp. M0761; assembly: GCF_040320205.1. Taxonomy (NCBI): domain Bacteria; kingdom Pseudomonadati; phylum Pseudomonadota; class Alphaproteobacteria; order Hyphomicrobiales; family Phyllobacteriaceae; genus Mesorhizobium; species Mesorhizobium sp. M0761. The sequence goes on along the minus strand of NZ_JAMYPF010000007.1, from coordinate 171,288 downwards.
TGGCCCCGCTTCGGAACGCTTTGGGCCGGAAGTGGCTGAGATCGAACGCTCGTCGCGCCTGGCGCTGGCGCTGGCCAACAGCTTGCCGGAAGACGCTGACATGCTGGCGCCGCCGCCCGCCGTTGCAGCAATCGCCGGTGCGCAAGATCCTGGGCAGGCCGAGGTTCAGGTCGCCTCGCTGCCGCCGCAGGACGATCTGCCCGACAACATTGCGTTGCCGGGTTGGCGTCCACGCGCCGAAACCGCTCAGCCTGCCGAGGCTCGGCAAGCCAGCAAACCCAGGGCAGCCAAGCCACAGACCGACAGGACGGCCGAGAGCCCCGCACCCCAGTCGTCGGGAAATTCGTCGCCGCGCTCGCCACGCAGTACTTCGGAGGTCGCCGCACTGCCTGGCGTGCCAGACAGCCAGAGCATCCAGTCAAGCCGGATCAAGCCTGGCAAACGGTCGAAGACACAGGCCGGCGAGATGCTGGCCTATGCCAAGCCGGACGCCCCGGCGGGCGGCGTCGGTCGCGCCTTCAAGGATCTGTTCGCCACGCCCGGAATGGGCGGCGGCGTCGCCGTCTACGATATCTCGGCCAAGACCGTCTATATGCCGGACGGCTCGCGGCTGGAGGCCCATTCGGGGCTGGGTTCGATGGTCGACCAGCCGCGCTTCGTGCACAAGAAGAATGTCGGCCCGACGCCGCCCAACACCTATGATCTGCGACTGCGCGAATCCCGCTTCCATGGCGTCGAGGCGCTCCGTCTCACTCCCGTCAGCGGCGGCAACAAATACGGCCGCGACGGCCTGCTCGCCCACACCTACATGCTGCGCGGAGGCCGTGCGGAGTCCAATGGCTGCGTCGTCTTCAAGGACTATGCCCGCTTCCTTGCCGCCTACAAGAAGGGCAAGATCAAGCGCCTCGTCGTCGTGCCGCGCCTGACCAAGCCGCTGACGCGGGTCGCTCAGGAAGGCCGGGGAGCGTAAGGCAGTAGGCAGTAGGCAGTAGGCAGTAGGCAGTAGGCAGTAGGGCCCAGGAGCGTCCATCGCCTGTTCCTTGTTTTTCTGCCCCTATAGCCTATTCCCCACTGCCTATTCCCTTTTGACCCCCAGGCAGACTATGAGTGACCGCTGCGGGTCGGCTTCACCACGAGGACATCATGACAATACGCGCTGTCGTTTGGGGCGAGAACATCCATGAGCGGACCAATGAGGTGGTCGCAGCCCTCTATCCCGAGGGCATGCACACGACCATCGCCAAGGCGCTGAATGCCGACAAGGCGATCTCCGCCTCGACCGCCACGCTCGAGCAGCCGGAGCACGGCCTGCCGGCCGACCGTCTGGCCGAGACCGACGTGCTGGTCTGGTGGGGCCACAAGGATCATGGCGCGGTGGCCGACGAGATCGTCGAGCGCGTCGCCCGCCGCGTTTGGGAGGGGATGGGGCTGATCGTTCTCCATTCCGGCCATTTCTCGAAAATCTTCAAGCGGCTGATGGGCACGCCCTGCACGCTGAAATGGCGCGAGGCGGGCGAGCGCGAGCGGCTTTGGGTGACCAGTCCCAGCCATCCGATCGCCGAGGGCGTCGGCGAATATTTCGAGCTCGAGAATGAAGAAATGTATGGCGAGCAGTTCGCCGTGCCCGAACCGCTGGAGACCGTCTTCATCTCCTGGTTCCAGGGCGGCGAGGTGTTCCGTTCTGGGCTGACCTATCGCCGCGGCGCCGGCAATGTCTTCTACTTCCGCCCGGGCCACGAGACCTATCCGACCTATCACGACGCCAATGTGCACAAGGTGCTGCGCAATGCGGTGAAGTGGGCGCACAATCCGCAGGGCACCAAGTCGGCGATCCTCGAGGCGCCGAACGTGCCGGTCGAGAAGGCGCTGGAGCCGATCGTCGAGCGCGGCGGCAAGCTGCACGCTTCGGGCGAGGCCGGCTTCCGCTAAAGCAAAATCCAGGAAAAAAGGCGTAGCGGTTTTCCGCATGGGTTTCCTAGACCGTATCTGCGCCATATGATTGAATCGAACCAATTCGCTCGGAGTGCAGAGAATGCGGCTTTTGATACTGGGTACCGGCTGGATGGCGCAGGAGCATGCCCGCCGCTTCGGCGGTATCGACCGCGTCGAGATCGTCGGTGCTGTCGACGTCGATGAAAAGCGCGTTGGCGAATTTGCCGACGGGTTCAAGATACCGAAGCGATTCACATCGCTGGAAGACGCGCTGGCGTGGGGCGAGTTCGATGCGGTCGCCAACGTCACGCCCGACCGCATTCACCACCCGACCACCATGGCGCTGATCGCGGCCGGCAAGCCGGTACTGTGCGAAAAGCCGCTGGCCGAAGACTTCGGCAAGGCAAGCGAGATGGCCAAAGCGGCTGAGGCCGCCGGCATCGTCAACATGGTCAACCTCACCTATCGCAATGTCGCTGCCTTGCAGAAGGCGCGACAGATGGTGCTGGCCGGCGAGATCGGCACCGTCCGCCACGTCGAGTCCTCCTATCTACAGAGCTGGCTGGTCTCGAAATTCTGGGGCGACTGGCGCACCGACCCGAAATGGCTGTGGCGGCTGTCGCGCGACCACGGCTCCAACGGCGTGCTCGGCGATGTCGGCATCCACATCCTCGATTTCGCCAGCTATGGCGCCGCACTCGACGTCGACCACGTGTTTTGCCGGCTGCGCACCTTCGACAAGGCGCCAGGCAACCGTATCGGCGAATACGACCTCGACGCCAATGACAGCTTCGCCATGACGCTGGATTTCTCCAACGGCGCCTTTGGCGTCGTTCACGCCAGCCGCTGGGCGACCGGCCACATCAACGAATTGCGCCTGCGCATCTATGGCGACAAGGGCGGCATCGAAGTCGTGCACAATCTCGAGGGTTCGGAACTGAAGGCGTGTGTCGGCGAGGATATCGAGAACGCCAAATGGCAGGTGCTCGACGCCGGCACGGTGCCGACCAATTACCAGCGCTTCGTCGATGCGGTTCGCAGCGGCGTGCAGGCCGAGCCTTCATTCCACCATGCCGCCGAACTGCAGAAGGTGCTGGATCTAGCCATGGTTTCGGAACAGAAGCGGACGGAACTGAGGGCCAGCGCCGATACGCAGTGATGTGAAGAGGAGGAAGAAACAATGGTCACGCGCCGCGCGCAATGTCTCTGCGGCCAGCTTTCAGCCGTCTGTTCGGGCGAGCCGGTGCGCATCTCGGTCTGCCATTGCCTCGACTGCAAGCGCCGCACCGGCAGCGCCTTCAGCTACAATGTCCGGTTTGCGCAAGCTGATGTATCGATCGAGGGGCGGGCGAAGCAGTTCACGCGCGCCGGCGACGAGGGCGGCCGCGTCATCTACAATTTCTGTCCGGAGTGCGGCGCCGCCGTCCACTATCGCATCGACACGCAGCCCGGTTTGATCGCCATTCCCGTCGGCGCCTTCGCCGACCCGTCGTTCCCGCCGCCCTTCCAGTCTTTTTACCACGAAAGCCGTCGCTGTGAGTGGGTCGAGATCAATGCCGAGCCGCTGGCGACGTTCGACTGAAGGCCGCTTTTTGAATACCCGGAACCGTCCGCACGCTCCGCGCCTTTAAGAGGGCATCGCCCCTGATTGCCATTGCCGAGCCGTTAGCCACCGCGCTCGGCTGCCCCATGAATAGGCATAAGTCAAGACGAATCCGGCTTGCGGCCCGATTGCTGACATGCTTACCTGACGGCATGTGTTCAATGGGGGTATATGGATGGCTAAGGAATCTTCGAATTCCGCTTCTTCAGAAAAGAAGGCGGATGTAAATCTGATAGGTAACACAGAAGGAAACGGGCTGAACTTCATGGGAGTTCAGGCCCGCGAAAACGGAACCGCCGGCGACGCCGTCGGTGTCGACAAGATCCGTGACCTGCTGTTCGGCAACCAGATGCAGGACTATGACCGCCGTTTTTCCAAGCTTGAAGAACGGGTGTTGCAGCGCTTCAAGGATGTTGAATCCGAGGCCAAGCGCAATCTCGAAATGTACGAGTCGAATGCAAAGAAGCAGATCGATTCGCTTGCAGGGCAATTGCGGAGCGAAAAAGATTCACGAGCCGATGCCGACAAGGAGATCGACCGGAATCTTCGCGAGCAAAACCAGGCTCTTGAAAAGCAGGTGCGCACGTTGTCGGATCAGTTAAGCGCGCTCGAGCGCGATGTTTCGGACCGGATAAATCGAAACGATCATTTGCTGCGTGAGGAAATCAAGCAGAAGAATGAAGGCGTTCAGATGCTGATCGAGAAGATGTTTGCCGACCTCAGCAACGTCAAGACCGACCGAAATCTTTTGGCTGGCCTGTTTGTCGAGGTTGCAAAGTGTCTCAATCAGGATCCCGTCGGGAGCAAGAGCAACTCGGACCGTAGCTGGAAAGTGAGTTGATGGGACCTTGACGTCCACCGTCGACCCATTCAACCTTCCGCAAAGAACAGCCTCGAACGATACAGAGATTGATCGCGAGGCTCTGGCTCGTCTTTTGATCGAAATTGCCCGGAACGTTGATCCGGACTACCGTGCGCAGTTCGAGGCGGTTCCAACCGCCGATCCGCGCATGGAAACGCTGCGGCAGTTGCTGGTCAGCCGCGAAATCTCCGAGCTTTCACGCGTCACGCATCTGCTCGACGAACCCGAGCAGCTTGCGGCGGCCGTGGGCGACGTTCTTCCCAGTGCTGCCGGACGAGCGCCTTACGCGCAACTCGGCGAGGCGCTTGCGCCAGCTGTCGAACGGGCTGTGCAACGGTCGATCCAGAAGAGCCCGCGCACGCTGACGGACATATTGTACCCGGTGTTTCTGCCGGCAATTCGCAAGTCGATCGGCGAAAAGATCGACCAGACCTTTCAGTCGCTGAATGAAACTCTAAGGCACATATTCACCTGGCACGGGCTCAAGTGGAGACTTGAAGCCTGGAGAACAGGGGCAAGCTTCTCGGCAGTTGTTCTGAAGCATTCCCTTGTCTACCGTGTGGAACATGCGTTTCTCATTCATCGGAATTCCGGCCTTTTGATAGCGCATGTAACGGCCGACAATGCAACGAGCGAAGATCCTCAGCTCATTTCTTCGATGCTCAGTGCGATTCAGGATTTTGTAAAAGACTCATTTAACGAGAAAGAGCAGAGCGGCCTGGACACAATCCGTTTCGGCGAGCTTCGTCTCTGGTCGGAAGTTGGACCGTTTGCGACCCTGGTTTCGGTGATCCGGGGAAATCCGCCGGAGGAATTGCATGAAATCGTTCGCGATGTGTTGCTTCGCATCCATGAGGAAAGCTCACAGGCCTTAGAGCAGTTTGACGGCGACGGTTCGCAGCTGGCCAGCGTAGAGGCGCAGTTGCAGACCTGCGTCGAGCTGAAGCAGGAGGAATCAAACGACGGATTTCCGTGGCTGGTGGCGGCCGTTGCCCTGCTGCTTTTGAGTCTGGCAGGCGGTTGGTACTTTCTTTCCTGGCAATCAGCGCAGCGCTGGCAGGCTTACGTGTCGCGCTGGCAGGCTTACGTGTCGCGAGTGGAGGCCCAGCCGGGCATCATCGTTGCCGAACAGCAGGTACGCGATGGCCAGTTCTATATTGCCGGCCTGAGGGACCCGCTTGCCGTCGACCCGCAGTCGCTGTTGTCAGGCACGGGAGTCGATCCGGCCGGGGTTCATTCGCAATGGCAATTTTATCAGAGCCTTGAGCCGGAGTTCGTGCTGAAGCGGCTGACGGCGTCGCTGGCTCCGCCGGATTCAGTGCGACTTTCGATTGTCGATGGCCGCATCGTCGCCGAGGGTGAGGCTCCCGACACCTGGATCAGCCGGGCGCGCGCGGCGGCCCAGCAGCTTTCGGCAGGCGGGCCGGTCTTCGATATCTCGGGGGTTCGTGACGTAAGTCCCCAAGTGCGCGAGGCGGAGCGCTGGCACGCCTATGTGTCGCGACTGGAGACCCAGCCGGGCATCATCGTTGCAGACCAAAAGATAAGCGACGGCCAATTCTATATTGCCGGCCTGCGAGACCCGCTTGGCGCCGATCCGCAGTCGCTGTTGTCGGGAACAGAGGTCGATCCCGCCCGGGTTCATGCGCAGTGGCAGTTCTATCAGAGCCTTGAGCCGGAGTTCGTGCTGAAGCGGCTGACGGCGTCACTGTATCCGCCGGAAACAGTACGACTTTCGATCGTCGATGATCGCATCGTTGCCGAGGGTGAGGCTCCCGACACCTGGATCGATCGCGCGCGCGCGGCGGCCCGGCAGCTTTCGGCAGGCGGACCCGAATTCGACATCTCCAAGGTTCGTGACGTGAGCCCCGAAGCACGCGCGGCGGAGCACTGGCAGTATTATGTGTCGCGACTTGAGGCCCAACCGGGAATCATCGTCGCCCAACAAACGGCGAGGGGCGGACATTTCTATATTTCCGGCTTGAGAGACCCGCTTGCCGCCGACCCGCAAGCCCTGCTGTCCGGAACGGACGTTGATCCTGCTCGCGTTCATGCACAGTGGCAATTCTATCAGAGCCTTGATCCGAAGTTTGTGGTGAAGCGGCTGACGGCGGCGCTGTCCCCGCCGAAAACCGTTCAGCTCTCGATCATCCAGGGTCGCATTGTGGCCGCGGGTGAGGCTCCTGCCGGCTGGATCAACCGCGCGCGGGCCGCCGCTGAACAACTTTCGGCGGACGGAGTGGTTCTGGATGTCTCGCAGCTGCGTGAGCTGAACCTCGCAGAACTTAATCATTTGAGGCAGGCGATCCAGACGACCGATATTTTCTTCTCTTCCGGCAAGGTTGTGCCGGGACCCGAGCAGACGCCGGTTCTCGACAGGTTGGCGGATCAAATAAAGGAATTCGCCCAGAGTGCCCGCAATTCCGGCGTAACGGCGCGGTTCATGTTGACCGGGCATTCGGACACCACGGGCCGTGAGACGGCCAACGCGTCGATCAGCGCCGCCCGCGCCGAGACAGTTCGTGCGCTTCTCAACAAGCGCGGCGTTGCTCCCGAACTGCTGCTGGTTCGGGGCGCGGGCACTTTTGAGCCGGCTGTACCTGAAAACAGTCTAACCGGTAGCTCCACCAATCGCCGGGTTTCGATTACGGTAAACCTGGACTAGCGGAGCCCAACATGTTGCAAAAAAAGATCTGCATGCTGGGCGGCTTCGCCGTCGGAAAGACGAGTCTGGTCCGCAGGTTTGTGCAGAGCATCTTCTCAGAAACCTACTTGACCACCGTCGGAGTGAAAATCGACAAGAAAAGCGTCGCGCTCCCGGACAAAACCGTGGATCTGATTTTGTGGGATTTGGCCGGCGAGGACGATATCGGCTCATTCCGCGTCAGCTATGTTCGAGGTGCAACCGGGCTCGTGCTAGTCGTCGATGGAACCCGCGCTGCTACTCTTGCCGTGGCACTCACGCTGCGCGAACGGGTCGAGGCCGAATTCGGCGCCATGCCGTTCGTATTGCTGTTCAACAAGTCCGATCTGGCCGATCGGTGGGCGATATCGGATGGTGAGATCAACGAGTTGAGGCAACGTGGATGGCAAATCTATCTAACAAGTGCGCTTTCGGGCGAGCAGGTCGATGACGCCTTTCGTCAACTTGCCTTGATGGTCACCAAATAGACCATGCATGAATTGCCAAAAGAAGTCAGAAATTGGTTTTTCAATTTCTTCTTCGACGGGCACGCTGTCGCTTATCTGAAAATCGACGCTGAGCTTTGCATAGCTGCCAAGGGCGGTAATGTTGAACATTACGGGCTGTCATCGCTTCGCATCGGCAAGCCTGTTGCGGAGCAGCTTGAATTCATGGAAGGTTTGCTGCCTTGCCCGGAGCTTCCGTTTCGCATGGACATGGTTGAACTGCCCGGCGGGCGTGTCGCCGACCTCCATTTTTTTGCTGACAATGCGTTCGTGTGGCTGCTTTTTCTGGACGCCACTGCCGAACGAGACAACAGGCAGCGGCTTCAACAGAAGGCCTATGAAATGACGCTCCTGCAAGAGAGGGAGCGTCAACTCAATGAAAAATTGCAATCGACGAACGAGGCGTTGAGGAAGAGCCAGGAGGGATTGGCGCGTGAATATCAGCGCGCCGAAAACCTGCTCCTCAACATTCTCCCGGCCTCGATCGCGGAGCGATTGAAAGCGCAAAAGAAAATTGCCGACAACCACGCAGAGGTGAGTGTGCTTTTTGCCGACATCGTCGGTTTTACGGAACGAGCGCGCAGCGTCGGAGCGGTGACGACGCTCGCTATTTTAAACTACTTCTTCAAGGCGGCGGATCGGCTCTCTGAGCGATACGGCTGCGAAAAAATCAAAACAATTGGCGATTGTGTGATGGTGGTCGCCGGCCTGCCCACGGCGCGATCCGATCATGCAAAGGCCCTCACGCGCTATGCGATTGAGCTGCGCAAAGCGGTCAAGCGGGAACGCTTCGCAGGAGAACCGATAAGGCTGAGAATTGGAATTCACTCAGGACCGATCGTCGCCGGCGTCATAGGCAAGAGGCGGTTCGCCTATGACCTGTGGGGTGAGACCGTTAATCTCGCCTCACGTATTCAAACGTCCGCGGAGCCCGATGAAATCCGTATTTCCGATGCAACTTGCCAACTGCTTGGACCGAAATTTGCTTGCGACCCACTCGAGGAAACGGAATTGCGCGGTGCGGGTCGCGTGCGAATGTGGCGGCTCCCGAGCTGATCCGTCGCCTGCGGTGCGACCGTGGAGCGCCGATAGCGACGCCCGAAAGCCATTGGCGTGACCTGATCTTGCGATCGCAAAGCACCCTTTGCGCTTGCCCGGAAGGCCTCTATTCTGGAGCACAGTGGCCGCTGGTGGGATAGAATGTCGGTACTGCCTTTTCTGAGAATCTACGCACCGCTAAATGCGGTGCTCGCTGCGCCTGGGCTTCTGGCGGTGGCTGCGCTCACGATGCCGAACATGTCCGGACGAAGCAGACTGGCTCTGGCTGCCGTGCTCGCTGTCATTTGGGCCGCCTATCTTCTGCAGATGGCCGAGACCCTGCTCAAGCGCTGGGCGGGAGACCTCAGGGACAGGACGCCGGCAATCGCGATCGATGTGCTCGCGGTTTTGGTTCCAGTCGCCGCATTTCTGCTCGACGGCACGCCCGACCGGAGCCTCTACTGTGCTGTCTGGCTGCTGAAGCCGCTGCGCGACTCGACCTTCTTCCCGCTGCTTGGCAGGGTTCTGGCCAACGAAGCGCGCAACCTGGTCGGCGTCACCACGGTCTTCGGCCTGGTTCTGTTCGGTGTCGCACTCGCGGCCTATGTCATCGAGCGCGACGTCCAACCGGAAAAGTTCGGCAGCATCCCCGAGACAATGTGGTGGGCGGTGGTCACGCTGTCCACTACCGGCTATGGCGACGACATTCCGCAAAGCTTCGCCGGCCGCGTCCTTGCCGGGGCTGTCATGATGTGTGGCATCGGCATCTTCGGGCTCTGGGCCGGCATTCTTGCCTCCGGCTTTTATCAAGAAGTCCGTCGCGAGGATTTCGTCCGCAATTGGCAATTGATTGCCGGCGTTCCGTTGTTTCAGAAGCTTGGCCCGGCCACGCTGGTCGAGATCGTGCGCGCGTTAAGGCCTCGCACGGTGCCGGCGGGCGCCGTGATCTGCCGCAGTGGCGAGACCGGTGATCGGATGTTCTTCGTCGTGGAGGGCCGCGTCAGCGTCGCGACGCCCAACCCGGTGGAGCTTGGCCCTGGCGCCTTCTTCGGCGAGATGGCGCTGATCAGCGGCGAACCGCGTATGGCGACCGTCACTGCCGCGACTTCTGTCTCACTCCTGTCGCTGCACGCGGCGGATTTCCAGATGCTGTGCAGCAGTAGCCCGGAAATCGCGGAAATCATCCGCAGGACCGCGCTCGAGCGGCGCGGCGCGGCGCCGGTGGCTTGACCGTACAGCCGATGGTGGCCCGCCTGGAACTGGATGGTACGGCTCTATCGACCACGCGCTGAGGTTATGGACGGCACGTGGAAGTTCCCAGAGGCGTAGCCGGAGACCTAAACGTAGCCGATCCACTCTACCGGCGGCTCGTTGTTTGGCGCTATGCGTCGACAGTTCCTGCCCCGCGGCCTTTCGGACGACCGGCTTTGGCTAAACTCTAATGCCTTAGAATCTTGCTTAGAAAAGCCCGGCTGCGGTCGGTCTTCGGGTCGGAGAAAAACGCCTCCGGCGTGCCGCTTTCGACGATGGCGCCGGCGTCCATGAACACCACGCGCTGCGCCACCTTGCGGGCAAAGCCCATTTCGTGCGTTACCACCATCATGGTCATGCCTTCCTCGGCCACCGCGACCATGACGTCGAGCACTTCGGAAATCATCTCGGGATCGAGCGCCGAGGTCGGTTCGTCAAACAGCATGATCTTGGGGCGCATGCCGAGGCAGCGCGCGATGGCCACACGCTGCTGCTGGCCGCCGGACAGCTGTGACGGGTAGGCGTTGACCTTGTCGGCGAGGCCGACCTTGGCCAGCAAGTCGCGCCCGGCCTGCTCGGCCTCGGCGCGGGGGATCTTGCGCACATGGATCGGCGCCAGCGTGACGTTTTCCAGCGCCGTCTTGTGCGGGTAGAGGTTGAACGACTGGAAGACGAAGCCGATCTCGGTGCGCAGCTGCGTCATGTTGGTGGCGGGGTCGCCGAGGCGCTGGCCGTCGACGACGAGGTCGCCATCCTTGATCGCTTCCAGGCCGTTGATGCAGCGGATCAGCGTCGACTTGCCCGAACCACTTGGGCCGCAGACGACGACCACTTCGCGCGGCTCGACGCTGAGCGTGATGTCCTTCAGCACATTGAGCGAGCCGAACCATTTGTTGACGCCGCGAAAGTCGATCATGCCCGTTTTGGTCAGGTTTGTCTTGGTCGGGCTTGGATTGGTCATGGCGGTCAGCCCTTTGGGTTCGATGTCACAGCTGCACCTCGCCATGCGCTGCGCCCATGCGGCGCTCCAGCCGGCGGGCGAGCATGATCAGCGGATAGCAGACGACGAAATAGCCGACGCCGACCAGGAAGAAGACCAGCAGGCCGTTGGGCACACGCTGCACCACCAGCCAGCCGACGCGGGTGAGGTCGGTCAGCCCGATCGCCGAGACGACGGAAGAATCCTTGATCAACAGTACATATTGCCCGACCAGCGGCGGCAGCACGATGCGCATCGCCTGCGGCAGCACCACCTGGCGCATGCGTTGCCAGCGCGACAGGCCGGACGCCAGAGCTGCCTCAACCTGGCCGGTCGGCACCGAGCGGATGCCGGCGGCGACGATCTCGCAGATGAAGCACGCGGCGAGGTTGGTGAGCGCGATGATGCCGGCGGTGAAGGCATCGAGCTCGATGCCGAATTCCGGCAGGATGAAGAAGATCAGAAAGATCTGCACCAGGAACGGCGTGCCGCGGATCAGGTCGACCCAGGCCCCGATCACGCTCGAGATCAGCCGGTTGCCGCCGGTGCGCAATATGCCGAGGCCGAAGCCAAGCAGCGTGCCCAGCACCAGGCTGATCGCCGACAGCATCACGGTCATGCCAAGGCCGCGCAAGGCGAGGGGGTAGCTGCCGGCCAGGCTTTGCAGCTGTTGCCAGATCATGTGCTGCTCCTTGCCGGCTGCAGACCGAGCCAGCGACTGGACAGCCCCGCCAGTCCTTTGAGGCCGTAATAGAGCAGCAGATAGAAGGCGGCGATGGTGATGAAACCTTCCGCCGGCATGAAGCGGTCGGACGCCAGCAACTGGCCGGCGCGCGTCAGTTCGGAAACCGAGATCAGCGACAAAAGCGCGGAATCCTTGACCAGCACGATCGCCTGGCCGAGCAGCGGCGGGATCGTCACCTTGAAGGCTTGCGGCAGGATGACCAGGCGCATGCGCTGGACATAGGTCATCCCCGAGGCGACGCCGGCCTCGACCTGGCCGCGCGGGATCGACAGGATGCCGGCGCGGATGATTTCCGCGACATAGGCGCCGCTGTTCAGCGACAGAGCGATGATGCCGACGACCAGCTCGGGCAGGACGAAGCCGAGACGCGGCAGGCCGAAATAGAGGAAGTAGAGCTGCGCCAGCAACGGCGTGGCGCGCACGGCATCGATATAGCCCTTGGCCAGCACGCGAAACAGCTGGCCGCGCTGCAGGTTCATGGCGGCGAGCACGATGCCGACGGCCAGCGCGCCCGCAAAGGACAGCGCCGACAGCCACACGGTCGTGATCAGACCCTGCCCGAACAAAGGCAGATATTCGATGATGGTGCGGAAGCTGAAATTTTCGAGCATGGCGGTGAATGGTGAATGCTGAATGGGCAGTAGTGAGTAGTGAGTAGTGAGTAGTGAGTAGTGAGTAGCGTCCGGAATGGCCATTCACCATTCACCATTCACCATTCACTACTTCCTACTCACTACTCCCTGCTTACCTCTGCTTAGTGATCCTTCTTCCAGGCGTCGGAATTGACCCAGTAGTCGAGGTTCTTCTGCAGGCGGCCGTCGATGCTGACCTGGTTGAGGAACAGGTTCATCCAGATCAACAGGTCCGGCTCGTCGTAGCGGGTGGCGAAGGCAAGCGGCTCCTTCGACAACAGGTCCGGCATGATGGTGAAGGTGCCGGCGGGATAGGCTGTCGACTGACCCTTGACCGCCGAGACGTCGTTGACGCCGCAATCGGCCTGGCCGTTGTTGACTGCGTCGAGCAGCAGCGGGCCGCCGCCCTTGTAGCTCTTGATGTCGGCATCCGGGAAGGCGTTCTTGGCTTCCTTTTCGCCGGTGGCGCCCAACAGCACGGCGATCTTGGTGCCCTTGGCCTTGCAGTCCTCGGTTGTCTTGAACTTGCTGTCGGCCTTGGTGAAGACGGTGCTGCCCGTATACATGTAAGGTGTGGTGAAGGCGACCTTCATGCCGCGCGCCAGCGTCGGCGTCATGTCGGCGACGAGCAGGTCGGCCTTGCCCGAAAGCAGCGCCGGGATCAGCCCGTCCCAATCATAGTCGAGGAAGGTGATCTTGACGCCCATTTCCTTGGCCATCAGTTCGGCGAGTTCGACCGAACTGCCGGTGCGCTCGCCGGCCGCGCCGACCAGCGAGAAGGGAGGTCCTTGCGTCTGTACCGCGACGCGCAGTTCGCCGCGCTTGGTGATCTCGTCGAGCGTTCCGGCACTGGCAGCAGCGGTCAGGCCCGCAAGCGCAAGTCCGGCGATGAAAAGCTTGGCAATCTTCATTTGGCATTCCTCCTGTTATCGTTGTTGTTCCACTTTGTTATTCCACCCTATTGGGTGTTTTTTGAGCGGCGGCACCGTTTGCCGGCGGCAGCCACCGTTCGAAAATCCTCAGTCCCAGGCCACCGTCTCGGCAACCTTGATGCCACGCCTGGCCAGCTCGTCGAAGAACGGCCCGTCCGGCACATGCAGCAGCGGGTTCAAAAGCCCTGGTGTGGCGATCTCGCGCCGCGCCAGCATCTGCGCCACGATGCTGGCGGGATAGCCGACGCCAAGGCTCATGCCGAACAGGCCTGATGCCAGGTCGCGTTCGATGATCAGGTCCGACGTCACCGTTTTGGCGCGGCCGCCTTCGAGACCGGAAAAGACATTGCGCATCACGCAAAGGTCCTTCTCGTCGGCGCCATATTGCAGTTGCGGGCCGAGCAGACGGCCGAGAAATTCGCGTGGGCTGGCGCCGGTGCCGGGCACCTTGTCTTCGGAGAGGAAGCCGAGTTCCTTCAGCGGCGCCCAGAACGCCGACCATCCCGGCCAGCGCAGCGTATAGCGGCCCGAGCGTTGCAATCCCTTGGCGGCTGCCAGCATCTCGACATAGTGCAGAGCGTCGCCATTGGGGAAAGCTTCCAGCCGGCCGAGGCCCGCGACCTCGATCTCGTGGATGAAGGCATTGTCGTGCTGTCGGCCGGCCGGCACTTCGACGCGCTTGCCATGCTCGATCATCACGCTGTCGCGGTTCTGGCTGACCAGAACCATGTCGAAATTCCAGCTTACCTTGTAGCAAAGCGGCTTCGCCATCGCCTTCGGTTCGGGGATGCCGCCGCAATAGGAATCGATCGAGGAGATCGTAGAGAACTGCTTTGCGGCGCGCGCATAGAGCACGAGGTCGATGCCGGGATCGAGCCCACATTCGGTCATGATCGAAACGCCGGCCTGTTCAGCCTCCGGCGCCAGATCGGCAATCGCCTTGCCGTAATTGGTAGTGACCAGCGGCGTGCGCGTTGCGATCGCGGCCTGCACCGCCTCGCGCATCAATGGCTGCGGCAACAGATCGATGGCGGCGTCGACATCCGCCAGCACGGTGGCAAGCGCCGGACCGATCGCGCCCTCGGGCATGACGAAACGCACGCGGGAAAGGTCGGTCAGCCCGGCAAGCCGGGCAGGGCCGTCAGCCGACGTATCGACGCAGACGACTTCCTCGACACCGGCGCTGGCGACGAGATCGGCGATGGCCGCCCGTCCCTGCAGGCCGAGGCCGCCGAGAACAGCTATTCTCATGCCGGCTCCTTGCGTGACGGTGTTTCTTCCGACCAGCAGCCTTCGGGAAGGCTGACCCATTTGTTGCATGAAGCCATGACGACGAAGGTTTCGCTGCGCACGACTTCCCCGGGAATGCCGGCGCCCGGAATCAGCTCGCTGGTGATGCGGTAGAGGTCGGCGACATCGCCGGCGACGGTCACGTCGACGATGATGTCGAAGCGCCCGGTAACCACCGAGGCCGAGTTGACGAAAGGCAGTTCGGCAATGCGCTGCGCCAGTTCCCGGGCGCGGCCACGTCCCTGAGCGTTGATGCCGACAATGGCCGAGATCAGCTCGGGGCGTTCGGTCAGATTGAGCAGCCCGACGATCTTCAAGAGGTTGCGGTCGAGCAGATTGCGCAACCTTGAGCGCACCGTCGGCACTGAGATCGCCATCGTCTCGGCGAGCCGGTTGATGCCGGGCTGGGCATCTTGCGACAACAGCTTTACCAGCCGTCGATCGGTTTGATCGAGATGCTCACGCAAAAGGCAAGGCTTTCATAAAGGGAAAGAAACGATGGGATTTTCTTTCGGATATGAAAAATACCTTATGGGAAATTTTTAACAGCAGCAAGAGCTATGTCATCCCTCTGTGCCAGTTCCCGTGTGCGTTCAGGCAAGACAGGATGCATGTCGTCCCAAAACCGCTGCACATTTTGGGGCAGTCGAGGATGTGCGCGACAGCACTAGGTGACGGAGTTCGAAGACGATCTTGCCGCGGCCGTGGTCGCTTGAACGCGACGGTAGGTCGTAGTGAGCAACGCACCCGAATGGCAGGCCGACCGAGCTGCGGCGTAGCCGCAACTCACGCCTTCACCTGATAAGCGGAGAGGCTCATTCGCGACATGGCCAAAAGCGGCCTTTCGATAAAACTATAACTCGCCAGGGACACGGCGATGCAGGCGGTGACAATAGCTATGCTTGCAAGCCATGGTGACACATTGGCGGTTGCAACGACAGGAGCGATCGCGAGCAGCACGATAGGATGGGTCAGATAGAGAGAGTAGGAAGCATCTCCCAGCCTTGCCAGCACGCGAGGAGCAAAAAGTCGGAAGTAGCTCTCCAGGCTGATGCAACCCGCGACAAGGATCAGCGCCGGGATACCTTGAGCAAGGGTTCGCGGCAAGTTGAAGCCAAGTACCATCACCAGTGTGGACACAATAGCGAACCCGACAGCCGAGGCACCCAGGAAAGCGGGCAAACGCATCAGTCTGCCGACCAGATGGCCGACAGCCATGCCGGCAAGGAACTCAAACAGGATTGGCGTGGTATAGAAAAACAGCACAGTGTCGGCGGCGGGTTTGAAGATAATGCGTGCGGCTACGGCGATTGCAAAGACAACGCCAATCGTGGCCATTTGCGTCAGCGCACCAAAACCCATAGTCGCCGCGAACAGAATGTAAAACAGGATTTCCAGATTGAGCGTCCAACCCACGCCAAGCACTGGCTGGACATAGCCTGTGGCCGTATCGAGATAGGGCACGAAAAGCAGGCTATTGGTAATCTGCTCAAAGGACACTCCACGACCGGCAAACAGCCAAAGTGCGGCGACCATGAGGAAGGTCATGACCCAATAGAACGGAACGACGCGCGTGAACCGCTGCATCAAAAAAGCACGGTGGTCGCGATGTCTGTTCTCCGTCGAGAGAACCATGACAAAACCGCTGATGACGAAAAACAGGTCGACGCCGCTGTTTAGAATGGGAATAGGCAAATCGAGCACGCCTAGTGCGGCCGGAAGATGATAGATAACAACCATTAGGGCTGCTAGTCCCCGCAGGGTCTGTATCGATGTATATTGTTGAATCCGACGCGGCGCAGCGTGATCATTATCCGGAATGACGTTCATTAAAAAATGTCCCCGATGCCGGAGAATATTAACACAGATGAGATCGTTGATGCGACGATTAACTGCCGGTTTAATTAATACATAAAATTTGAATAGCTTCACCGACTTTCGCGGCCCGGGCCTTGCGATCGCCATCGTCTCGGCGATGCCTTGGCGCGCTGCTTGTATGCGCTATCGCCCGGCCTGGAAGATCGCCACCGCTGCCGCCGTCAGCGCGGCATTGCCGGCCGCAACCGTGCCATCCGGCAGATGCTTCCCATCCTCCAGCCCGACGCGCGTCGACCAGTCGCGATCCGCGGCACGGCGCACGAACGGCCACACCGTCGCGTTCTCGCCATGCAGCAGGATGGCACGGCGAATGCCGGCGCGCTCCAGGACCTGTTCGATGCCGTCGGCGACCGCAAAAGCCTCGTCTAGCGTCTGCTCGGAAATCTCGATCAGCACGCGCAGCACGCGCCCGCCATGGTCGAGGCCGACCAGCCGCTCGGCGTCGGCGACCGACGCCAGACCCGCCTCGATGCCGATGCCGCGCTGGCGCAGGCTCTCCATGACGATCGGTGCCGCCGCCTCGCTGAGATTGACCGAGGCATAGTCCGGCAATTCGCGCCAGCCGGCGATGGCGACCAGCGTGCTTGTATCGTCATTCTCGATCCAGGCGCCGGTGGAGACGCCGATCAGCGTACCGGGGCAGGCACGGCGCAGCCCTGCGATCGTCAGGTCCATCGCTGCCGGCGCAAGGCTCTCGCGGCGGTCCGCTCCGCGGGCATGGACATGCAGCTCAGCTGCGCCCGCGGCAATCGAAGCCGCCCCGTCGCGCGCCATAGCGTCGGAGTCGAGCGGCAGTGTGGGGTGAAAATCGGCGGCGCGCGCGCCATTGATACAGGCCTGGACGATCATGGCTCTCGCGATCCTGTTGCGGATCGCGCGAGCCTACCGCAGGGCAGGGCGGAGAGGGAACGGGCGTGGTGAAGATTGCTGACAGGGTGCCGCTTCTGCGGAGGTTGCGGTATCGGCCCAGGACATACCATATAGCGGGACAGGACACGCCACGGGCGATCCTTACCCCTTTGCCGGACTGCCGGCCAGAAGGATTTGCGATGGCTGAGTTGAAGGTCAGAACCCGCGTCACCGGCGCGACGGCGACGCTGCAGCCCGGCGGCTTGCCTTCCATCACCACTCCGACCGGCGGTGCAGTCGATGTCGTCACCGGCGTCAGCGCGCCGGGCTTCAATCCGCTCGACCTGCTCTACGCCTCGCTCGCCGCCTGCATGGTGCTGAGTGCGCGCATCGCCGCCTCCCGCCTCGGGGTTGCCGCCGCGCTTGGCGAGGTGCGCGCCGAGGTCAGCGGCGAGAAGGCCAAGGACGAGCCGTCGCGCGTCGAAAGGCTCAACATCAGGCTCGACATCTCAGGCGATCTCGACGCTGCGACCAAGCAGCGGATCGTCGAGGACGCCGAAGCGATCTGCACGGTGTCCAACACGCTGCGCGCCGCGCCGCAATTGCATACGACGCTTGGGTGAGGGCTTCGCAGAATGCCTCGCTGCCACCAACCAAGGACCGTCCCATGGCCATGATCCCGCCGATCGACTACGCCTCGGCATCGCATGACATCCGCGCCGAGCACGACAGGGAGCTTGGCCTGCGCGGACGCATGACCAACATGAAGCGCATCCTGCTGCATTCACCGGCGGCCCACCGCATCTATGCCGAATGGTTCACCCTGCGCGATCTGCTCAAGCCCGCACTCGACGACCGCGCTGTCTGGCTGTTGTCGCTGGCGATCTCCGAGAGATGCCGCGCCGAGATACCGCTTACCTTCTTCCGCCGCGCGCTGATCGATGGTGGCCTTGATCCCGAGGCAATCCAGCCAACCTCCGACGAGGCGTTGCTGATCGAATTTGGCAAGGCAGTCGCCGCCGATGCCAATGTCATTCCGAACGACATCTGGGCAGCGCTGAAGGCTCGCTATGACGACACGCTGCTGGTCAACCTCGTCGCCTTCGCCGGCATCATGGTGGCGACCTGCCTGTTCACAAACGCGGTGAGGGTCGATCTGGACCCTGAGTTGGAGGCGTATCGCCGCAAGGGTGCCGATCCGGTCTGATGCGATCGATACGCAGTCGATCTGCAGTGGATATCGCCCGGAAGGATCAGCCGTAGTAGCCGGCTCCAAACAGCAAAAGTGTTTCCACCTGGGAGTCCGCTTCTTTTCCTATGGCTGTCCAGATGCTGATGCCGAGAGCATTCGAAATCGCGCTATCGATCTCGACCTTCACATTGGGGTCGGTTTGTCTCAAGAACCTCAGCGCAACCTCCATGGAAATCGGAAACAGCGACGCGCCACCCAGTTCCAAGATCGCAGGCGAGGTGAATTCTAGCGCTTCGAGTGCGCCATCGGCCTTGTAATAGGCGAATACTCCAAGGTCCGGCCAATAGTCGGCCGGAACGCTGGTTGGGCTCCGCCGAAAGACCTTGAGCTCTCCTGAAAAGAAGGATCTGACAGTCGCCTTAGACGATCCGAGAGGAAGCCCTTTGACGCCATTTAGCGGTTCGATCGAAAGATGCATGTACACAGTTAATCGCTGCCGGCAGCAGATGACAATGTTCATCGCAGGAATCGGGTGGCCCAGGCGCCTCGTTCGCCCCACTTTGACCGCAAGCAAAGGAGGCATCCATGACCATCCATTCGATAAGCACCAAACGGGCAGCCCATTCGGCCGAAGCGCGCGTCGCAGCGCAGGACTGGAGTGCTCTGATCGGCGAACTGAACAGCCACGGCAGCGCCGTCATGCCGGCGTTGCTTGCACCCGAGGAGTGCGCCGAGATCGCCGGTCTCTATCCGCATGAGGACCATTTCCGCAGCCATGTGGTGATGGCCCGCCATGGCTTCGGCAAGGGCGAGTACCGCTATTTCCGCTATCCGCTGCCGGATCTGGTCGGTGGCCTGCGCACCGCGCTCTATCCCAGGCTGGCCGGCGTCGCGAACGACTGGAACGATCGCATGGGCGCGGCACGGCGCTATCCCGATGACCACGCCGCCTTCCTCCAGCTTTGCCACGAAGGCGGCCAAACGCGGCCGACGCCGCTTCTCCTCCAATATGGCCCCGGCGACTTCAACTGCCTCCACCAGGATCTCTATGGCGACCTCGCTTTTCCCCTGCAGGTCGCGATCCTGTTGTCGCAGCCGGGCGAGGATTTCACCGGCGGCGAATTCGTGCTGACCGAGCAGCGCCCGCGCATGCAAAGCCGTGCCGAAGTGGTGCCGCTGACCCGGGGCGATGCAGTGATCTTTGCTGTCCACAATCGCCCGGTGCAAGGTACGAAAGGGCACTACCGCGTCAATCTCCGGCACGGCGTCAGCCGCCTGCGCTCGGGACGGCGGCATACGGTGGGAATCATCTTCCACGACGCGAAGTAACGTCGTCCGCTTCGGCGCGGCTCCTTCGTTCCACTCCGAGATCGGCTAAGATTCACACTTGGTCGACGTCGAACAGGAGCATCGTCAAGTCATCGTCTCCTGGGGCGAGTATACGCCGGTCAGCGGCGCAGGCAATGCCGATTTCGGTGGCAAATGCGCTCTGCATATCGGCGAGGCTGTCGAAATAGAGTGTCCCGACCAGATACGGAATCTCGCCCGCCGAGCGCTTGATGATGGGCCGCCTGCTGATTTCGTAGCGCCGCAGTCCGGGAAGCTTCTTGGCCAGCGGCACATGAACCTCGAAATAGTGCCGGTCGAACGCCTCCGGATCAGCCGGGGTTTTGTAGATCACGAGCATCTTGGCCATCGTCATATTCCTGCCTGTTGGTGTCGCTGTTTGGGGGCCATGCAGGCCGCCGTGCCAATGTCGTTCCGCGAGGGCGGTTTTCGACAATCGCTGGATTTTTGTTTCGGGCGCGATGACGGGTCCTCGCCACCATCTGTGGCGCTTCTGCCTCTTTCCTCCTTGCGCTCATTCGCGTATGGCCCCGGGCAAATCCCTCAACTTTGCACCAACTCCCCCGGACCGCCTCATGATCCGTCTTGAAAGCATCAGCAAGCAGAACGGCCGCCAGCTTGTCTTCATCGAGGCCTCGGCCTCGCTACAGAAGGGCGAGAAGGTCGGCCTTGTCGGGCCGAACGGCGCCGGCAAGACGACGCTGTTTCGCATGATCACCGGCCAGGAGCAGCCCGACGAGGGCCAGGTGCAGGTCGATCGCGGCGTCACCATCGGCTATTTCAGCCAGGATGTCGGCGACATGGCGGGCCATAGTGCTGTGGCCGAAGTGATGAACGGCGCCGGGCCGGTCAGCGACGTGGCGGCCGAAATGGCCGAACTCGAGGCGGCCATGGCCGATCCCGAGCAGGCCGACCGGATGGACGAGATCATCGAGAAGTACGGCGAGGCGCAGCATCGTTTCGAGGAGCTCGACGGCTATGCGCTCGATGGCCGCGCCCGCGAAGTGCTCGACGGCCTCGGCTTTTCCCAGGAGATGATGGATGGCGACGTCGGCAAACTGTCCGGCGGCTGGAAGATGCGCGTGGCGCTCGCCCGCATCCTGTTGATGCGGCCCGACGTCATGCTGCTCGACGAACCGTCGAACCATCTCGATCTCGAAAGCCTGATCTGGCTGGAGCAGTTCCTGAAGGGTTATGAGGGCGCGCTGCTGATGACCTCGCACGACCGCGAGTTCATGAACCGCATCGTCAACAAGGTGGTCGAGATCGACGCCGGTTCGCTCACCGCCTATTCCGGCAATTACGAATTCTACCAGCAGCAGCGGGCGATCGCCGACAAGCAGCAGCAGGCGCAGTTCGAGCGCCAGCAGGCCATGCTGGCCAAGGAGATCGCTTTTATCGAGCGCTTCAAGGCGCGGGCGTCACACGCCGCCCAGGTGCAGAGCCGGGTGAAGAAGCTCGACAAGATCGATCGTGTCGAGCCGCCCAAGCGCCGCCAGATCGTGAATTTCGATTTTCAGCCGGCGCCGCGCTGCGGCGAGGATGTCGTGACGCTGAAGAACGTCCACAAGGGATATGGCAGTCGCTCGATCTATGAGGGGCTGGATTTCCAGGTCCGCCGCCGCGAGCGCTGGTGCATCATGGGCGTCAACGGCGCCGGCAAGTCAACGCTGCTGAAGCTGGTGGCAGGCGCTTCCGATCCCGACACCGGCACGGTCGCGCGGGGGCCGAGCGTGAAAATGGGCTATTTCGCCCAGCACGCCATGGAGGTGCTGGAGGGCGAACGCACCGTGTTCCAGACGCTGGAGGACGCGTTTCCGCAAGCCGGCCAGGCGCCGCTCAGGGCACTCGCCGGCTGCTTCGGCTTTTCCGGCGACGAGATCGAGAAGAAATGCCGGGTGCTGTCGGGCGGCGAAAAGGCGCGCCTGGTGATGGCGTTGATGCTGTTCGACCCGCCCAATCTTCTGGTGCTCGACGAGCCGACCAACCACCTCGACATCGCGACCAAGGAGATGCTGATCACGGCGCTGTCGCAGTACGAAGGCACCATGCTGTTCGTCTCGCACGACCGCCATTTCCTGGCCGCACTCTCCAACCGCGTGCTGGAACTGACGCCCGAAGGCATCCACACCTATGGCGGCGGCTATACCGAATATGTGGAGAGGACCGGGCACGAGGCGCCGGGGCTGCGGACCTGACGCAGGTCCTGCGTCCGCATTTGCGTCGAGCAAAGCCAGGATTTGTCAGCTCGCCGCCAGCCATTTGCGCGACTGCGCGAAGGCCTTGAAGGCTTTGGCGTCCATCGGGTAGCCGAACAGGAAGCCTTGCAGGATGTCGCAGCCAAGCTCTTTCAGGATGCGCGCGTGCTCCATCGTCTCGACGCCCTCGGCGATCACTTCGATCCCGAGCGACTTGCCGATGTCGATGATGGACGACACAAGCTGCCGCTGTGCGGTTGAGCTGGTGATGGGGGTGACCAGTTGGCGGTCGATCTTGAGGCGACGGGGCCGCAACTTCAACAGCGAGACGATCGAGGCATGCCCGGTGCCGAAATCGTCGATCTCGACGTCGATGCCGAGCCCCTTGATGTGTTCGATGTTCCAGCTGACCAGCTCGTCGTTTTCGTCGAGGAAAATCGACTCCACCAGTTCGAACGACACGGTCCCTTCCTTGATGGGAAGCTTGCGCAAACCCTTGATCAGGTCCCTGTCTTCCAGGCGCCGTGCGGAAACGTTGACCGAGACGCGCGGGATGTTGAGGTGGCTGCGCGACCAACGCTCGAAATTATCGAGCGCCTGCTCCAGGACGGTGCGGTCGATAAGCGCCACGACATTGAGTTCTTCAGCCACCTTGATGTAGGCGTCGGGGGTCAGCATGCCGCGTTGCGGGTGATCCCAACGCGACAGCGCCTCGACGCCGACGATCTCCAGCGTCTTGGCGTCGAACTGCGGCTGATAGTAGACGATGAATTCGTTCCGCTCGAGCCCGCCCAGAATCTCGTCGGCGGTCTGCTTGGTCCGCACGATCTCGCTCTGCAGCTCTTCGTTGAAAAACTCGTAGCGGTTGCGGCCGCGGCCTTTCGCCCGGTACAGCGCCAGATCGGCATTGACAAGCAACTGCCTTGCATCGACGCCGCTATTGGCCGCAATGCCGATGCTGACGCCGAATCGGCACTGGTGACCCAGATAGTCGACCGGCTGGCGCATCGCATCGATAATGTGGTCGGCCAGCGCGGCGAGTTCCTTGTCGTCGCGTCCATGGCTCAGCACGACAAACTCGTCGCCGCCGATGCGCGCAACGAAATCGGCACTGCCGACGCTGGCCTTGATGACTTTCGAAGCATGCACCAGCAATGCATCGCCCGCTGCATGGCCGAGCGTGTCGTTGATCTGCTTGAACCGGTCAAGGTCGAGATGCAGCAACGCCGCACGGCCGTCGGCTTCGCGGTTTTCGGCAAGCATCTCGTCCAGATACCGACGGTTGGGCAGACCGGTCAGCGAATCATGCATCGCGACATGCTCGATGCGGGCTTTGGCCAGGTTCAGTTCGGCATTTTTCGATTCTGAAAGGCGACGTTCACGCATGAGATTCTCGTTGAGCAGCACGTCGCCTGTCACATCCCATTCGGCGCCGATCATTTTTGGCGTGCCGTCGATGTCCCGGAAGAAACTGGCGCGGGTGCGCACATGGCGAATGGTGCCGTCCGGCCGCAGGAGCCGATACTGCGAAGAGTAGGGGCCTTGTGTTGCAACAGCCGAATCGAAATCTGCTTTAGCCCGTTCGAAGTCTTGGGGATGGATCGCCAGCGCCCAGTCGTCATAGCTACGGGTCTTGCCGCCGCCGGGTTTGCCATAGATTTCGTTGATGCGGTCGTCCCATACGAGTTCGTTGCTGACGGTATCGTGCTCCCACACGCCTATAGCAGAGGCTTCCAACGCCAACTCCAGCCGCCGGGACAGGCGCCTCAACTCGGCGTCACTTTTCTGCCGCTCACCGAAAAGACGTCCTGCCACGAGGATCGGCAGCACCACCAGCGCGCCGGCAAGCGCCATGAGCAGACGCAACAGCCACTCATTTTTCGGAGCGGTCGGCCAGCCGCCCTTCGGTATGGCTGAAATTTGCCAGGAGCCTGAAGGCAATTGCACCTCTGCCATCACCGGATTGCCGGACACGACATTATCGCCGCCGAAGAACAGTTCCCCGCCGCCGCCGAGCGCATCCTTGCCGATAAGCGCCACATCGATATCCAGATCAGGGTCGGTCAGTCCGCTGGCAGCGTAGAGCCGATCGACATCGATCACGGCCGAGACGATACCCCAGAAACGGTCGCCGCCACCCGCCGTCGGCACGAAGACGGGGATACGGCCGATGAAGCCACGTCCGCCTTGCGCCAGTTTAACCGGCCCGGCGAGCACCAGCGCGCGCTGGTCACGGGCGCGAAGCGCGGCCATGCGTTGCGTATCGCTCTTGCGGTAGTCCAGCCCGATGGCTTTTTCATTGCCTTCCAGCGGATACATCAGCGCGATGACGAGGTCGGGGGCGCCGGCAATATCGCGCAACTGCGATTTTTGCTCGAACAGATTACGGGCGAGTGCCGCAAATCTTTGCTGGCCCATATAGGGCTCGGTAACGATTGTCGAAACGAGACCCTGAACCAGCTGGAGATTGCCGCCTATGTTGCCTTCGAGCTTGGCGCGTATGATGTTGACCTTGGCCAGGACGTCGGCCCGCGCCAGCTGATCGGAGACTTCTCTGTTCCTCTGGTCGGCAACCAGGGCGCAGACGAGAAGCACGACAAAGGCAATCGCCGCCGGCAAGTTGGCGGAAGAAAAAACGGCCCGTTTCAACCGGCCGGAATTGAGCATTGCGCCTGCCAACTCGATCCGAAGACCTTTCCAGGACAGTAGTCCTTCGGTCGACCATAGTAGCTAAAGCTTAAATTTGAGCTTCGAGACGAATCCGAGAACAAACGGTAAGCTTTTGGTTGCCAGGGTCCAGCCGAAATCTGAATGAGTGTCCGAAAGTAGGACGCCAGGTTGCAGAGTTCTGCAACCCAGCGGCGAAGTCATATTCGCCTCAGATTGCAACAAGCCGCCTGATCTTGCCGCGCGGGCCCTTGCGGGAGGCTTACTTCCCAGCCATTTGATCGGCCAGCGCCTGCGCCTGGGCGAGCAGCGCCGGGAAAGCCGGGTCAGCCGGCAGGCGCTGCGCCATGCAGGCCCGGTAGTCGCTGTCGCCCTTGTCCCAGGCGGCGTTGGAGGACTCGAACGCTTTTTCGTCCTTCAGGTCCGATGCCTGGTAGGCCTCCTGGAATTTCTGCGCGGCGGCGTCCGCAGCAGCCCACACGGCGTCGCAGGCGGCGATCTTCGGAACGGCAGGGGCTGCCGGCGCTGCGATAATTCTCACGCTGTTGCCTTTGACGAGCGTAACGATGACTTCCTGCTCATAGATCGGCCCG
This sequence comes from Mesorhizobium sp. M0761, assembly GCF_040320205.1. NCBI lineage: Bacteria > Pseudomonadati > Pseudomonadota > Alphaproteobacteria > Hyphomicrobiales > Phyllobacteriaceae > Mesorhizobium > Mesorhizobium sp. M0761. Next base: position 146,111 of record NZ_JAMYPF010000007.1, on the reverse strand, counting down.
ACGTCCTGCGTCCAGCCGCCGAGCCGTGCGAAGGCGATGTCGGCGCCTTCGGGTTTCTTCAATGGAAAGTCGAGCGTTCCCTCGAAGGCGGCGTCGCTGTTGATCGCCTGGGTATAGAAGGCATCCAGCTTAAGCGCCTCATCGATGCCGGCGGGCAGTTTGAAACTTTCGTCGGTCTCGGCGGTTCTGGACTGGAGCCACCGCTCCAGCAGCCCTCGCGTCGTTGCCACCAGGCTGGGGCCGTCGTCGCCCTTGGTGTATCGCAGCCCATCGAGCATGCCATAGCCGATATCGGAGTCGCTGAGGCTTTCGATATTGATTGTGCCGGTTGGCGGAAAGTCCTTGACCGCCAGCGGCCCGATAATGCCGGCAAGACGCTGCTGGAGGTCGGCCAGCGCCTTCTCGTTCTCAGCGTCGATGGTCTCGATTGCCGCGTTCGCACTGTTCAGCGCTGCGATATCAGCAATCGCCTTGTCACGCGCGGCCACATAGTCGTCCTCCGGCGGGGCCGCGAAAGCCACGCTGCTCACCAGTGCAAACAGAAACGTCCAGACCCACCGCATGATATAAACCCTGCTCTACGTTCGATTCCAAGGATACATGACAACATTGGGCTGAAAAAAGACGGCGTTGGAGCTGCCCCCTTGAGGGGGAGATGGCCGGCAGGCCAGAGGGGGTCGCCCCGCGTGAAGCGCTGACTCCTTTTGCAGCGCGAGACGACGTTAGCGCTTCACGCGCAACGACCCCCTCTGTCGCCTTCGGCGACATCTCCCCCTCGAGGGGGGAGATTGGCGCCTAGTCACGCCTTGCGCTTCTCCACCTCCGCCTTCCTCAGCAGGAAGCGCTGGATCTTGCCGCTCGGGGTCTTCGGCAGTTCGGTGATGAACTCGACCTCGCGCGGGTAGGCGTGCGCCGACAGCCGTTTCTTGACGTGCTGGGCAAGCTCTTCGGCGAGGTCGGGGTTGCCCTTGTAAGCCGGCACCAGCACGACGAAGGCCTTGACGATCTCTGTGCGCTGCGGATCGGGTACGCCGACGACGGCCGCCTCGTTGACCGCCGGATGCTCGATCAGCGCGCTTTCGACGTCGAACGGGCCGATGCGATAGCCGGCCGAAGTGATGACATCGTCGGCGCGGCCGATGAAGGAGACCGAACCGTCCGGCTCGTACTCCACCGTGTCGCCCGTGCGGTAGTAGCCGCCCCTGATCGCCGGCGTCTCGGCTTGGTGATAGCCGTCGAACCAGCGCAGCGGCGACTTCGCGATGTCGACGGCGAGGATGCCGGGCTGGTTGGGGCCGAGCTCGTTGCCGGCCTCGTCCAGTACCACCATGCGATATCCGGGCATGGCGAAGCCGGCCGAGCCCGCGCGAACGACATGCGAGAGCCCATGATGGTTGTTGACCATCATGCCGTTCTCGGTCTGGCCGTAATGGTCGTGAATGGGCGCGGCGAGATTTGCGTCGAACCAGCGGATGACTTCCGGGTTGAGCGGCTCGCCGGCGCTGCTCACCACGCGCAGTCTGCCTTTGACGCGGGCCGCAGCTTCCGCGCCTTCCGCCATCAGCAGGCGATAGGCGGTCGGCGAGCCGGCAAGGCTGGTGACGCCGAGCCGCTCGATGATGTCGTAAGTGCTCTTGGCGTTGAAGGCGCCTTCATGGAAGGTCGTGGCGATGCCGAGCTGCAACGGGCCGGTGATGGCGTAATAGAGGCCGTAGGCCCAGCCGGGGTCGGCGATGTTCCAGAAGATGTCGTCGGGCAGCAAGCCGATGGCGTCACGCATATAGGCGCCGAAGGCGAGCAGGGCGCGGAGCGGCACCGGCACGCCCTTGGGCAGGCCGGTCGTTCCCGACGTCGACATCATCATGAACAAGTCGTCGCCCTTGCGCATCACCGGCTGGCAGTCGGGCGAGGCGGCGGCAAGCGCGGCGCGGAAATCGATGTCGCCTGCAGGCAGCACATCGCCATTGCCAAGAATGGTGGCGATTTGCGCTGATGTCTCGACCTCGTCGAGCTTACCGCGATCGGCCGGGTTGGTCACCACGATCCTGGCGCCGCTATAGCCGAGGCGGTGCTCGATGGCTTTCGGACCGAAGGCGGTGAACAGCGGCTGGTAGACCGCGCCGATGCGCCACGTCCCGAGGATCAGCGCCACCAGTTCGGGGACGCGCGGCAGCATGCCGGCGACGACATCGCCGGCACCGACGCCGGCGGCCTTGAGCACATTGGCGGCGCGCCCCGACATATAGGCGAGATCGTCGAAGCTGAATTCGCGAAGCTCGCCGCCGGCCGAGATCGCGCGCAGCGCCAGCCGGTCTTCTCCGGTGTAGCGGCCGCAGCATTCGACATAGGCATTGATGCCGGTTCCAGGGTTGCCATACAACCGCGCGATCTCATCTTCGATGCGAAAGCGCTGAACGGCATCCTCATAACGCGGCATTTTGCTCATGGCGATCCTCCCTAGGCGGCGCCCATCTCCCCTTGGAGCGCCTTATCGGTGAGATTGCCTGAAATTGCTGCGCTGGTCGATTACGGCGATAGTCGGGGGATGCGAAGGATCGCAGCGCAGCGACAATCCGCGCCGAGCCACTGCTGTTGACCGAACCGTCCATCCGGCCGATAGCACCGCCAGAATTGCCCCGAGGCCCCAATGACCCCAGACTCAACTTTCGATGACGCGGCCATCGCCGACGAAGGACGCGATGCCGACACCGCCTGGCAAAACGACATCCGCGCGGGCGTGCGCCACGTCCGCGATCTCGCCTCCCTGCCGCTGTCACCCGCCGAGCGCGCGGCGGCGCAGGAGGCGGTCGTACGCCACAAGGTGCGTGCCCCCAAAACCTATCTCGACCTGATCGACTGGAACGATCCCGCCGATCCGATCCGCGCCCAGGTCATTCCATCGCCGGATGAGCTGACGGAAACGGAAGGCGAGCTCGACGATCCGATCGCCGACCGTGCCTTCAGTCCGGTGCCGCGACTGACGCACCGCCACGCCGACCGCGTGCTGTTGTTTGCGACCTACCAATGCGCGGTCTATTGCCGCTTCTGCTTCCGCAAGGAGTCTCTGACCTCGATCGGCCGCGGCTATACGCGCGAGGCGCTCGAAGACGCCTTTGCCTATATCGAAGCCCATACCGAAATCCGCGAAGTGATCCTGACCGGCGGCGATCCGCTTTCGCTGCCCGACAAGGCGCTGGCTGAAATCCGCGCCCGCATCGAGGCGATCGCGCATGTCAGGCTGCTGCGCATCCACACGCGCGTGCCTGTCGTACTGCCCGCGCGCATCACGCCGGGGCTGGTTGGCGCGTTGCAGGGCCGGCTGATGGTCACAATCGTCACCCATTTCAACCATGCGCGGGAGATCACGCCGGCCACCGAATTGGCCTGCCGCGTCATGCGCCAGGCAGGCTTCGTGCTGCTCAACCAGAGTGTCCTGCTCAAGGGTGTCAACGACACGGTCGAAGTGCTGGAGGAACTCTGCCGCGAACTGATGTACCGGCTCGGCGTCAAACCCTATTACCTGCACCATGGCGACCTCGCGCGCGGCATGGCGCACAGGCGCACCACGATTGCGCAGGGACAGGCGCTGGCCGGCGCGCTGCGCGCCCGCCTGTCGGGCATCTGCAATCCGGTCTATGTGCTGGACCTGCCGGAAGGCGGTGGCAAGGTGCCGCTCGGGCCATGCCATGTCGAGGGCCGGGACGGGCAGGACTGGCGCATCCGCGGCCAGGATGGCGAGGTGAGGGTATATCGGGACGTGGTGGTGTAGGCACGGCGCAGCGGCGACGATGACCGCCGCCGTCACATTGTCGATCGGGATGACCATCGCACCAAACTCTCGCCACGACGCGTTCGCTTGCATTCCGTATGTTGACATAAAGATATCCTTATGTGATGGTTGTCGCCTCAAGGATAAAAAATGTCGCAGAATTCTGCATCGCTGGACGCATTGTTCGGCCCCGTCGCGGCCAGACCCGATGGGTCCGAAGTGCTTGCGGCGCTGACGGCAGCGGCACGCGAGCGCATCCTCATCCTCGACGGCGCCATGGGCACGCAAATCCAGGGTCTCGGCTTCGACGAAGAGCATTTCCGCGGCGAGGCTTTTGCCGGCTGCACCTGCCACCAGCAGGGCAACAACGACCTCTTGATCTTGACGCAGCCGAAGGCGATCGAGGAAATCCATTATCAATACGCCATCGCTGGCGCCGATATCCTCGAGACCAACACCTTCTCCTCGACCTCGATCGCCCAGGCGGACTACGGCATGGAGGATGCCGTCTACGCGCTGAACCGGGACGGCGCGCGACTGGTGCGTCGGGCAGCGGCGAGGGCACAGCAGGAAGACGGCAAGCGGCGCTTCGTCGCCGGCGCGCTCGGGCCGACCAACCGCACCGCCTCGATGTCCCCCGACGTCAACAATCCCGGCTACCGCGCGGTGACCTTCGATGAATTGCGCCTGGCTTATAGCGAGCAGTTGCGCGGCCTGGTCGACGGTGGCGCCGACATCATTCTCATCGAGACCATCTTCGACACGCTGAACGCCAAGGCGGCGATCTTTGCCTGCAACGAGATTTTCCTCGAAAAGGGCGTGCGCCTGCCGGTGATGATTTCGGGCACCATCACCGATCTCTCCGGCCGCACGCTGTCGGGCCAGACGCCGACCGCCTTCTGGCATTCGGTGCGCCATGCCAACCCCTTCACCATCGGCCTCAACTGCGCGCTCGGCGCCAATGCGATGCGCGCGCATCTGGCCGAAATTTCAGGCGCCGCCGACACCTTCGTCTGCGCGTATCCGAATGCCGGCCTGCCCAATGAATTCGGCCGCTATGACGAGAGCCCGGACTTCATGGCCGCACAGATCGAGGATTTCGCCAGGGAAGGGCTGGTCAATGTCGTCGGCGGCTGCTGCGGCTCGACGCCGGAGCACATCCGCGCCATCGCCGAAGCGGTGAAAAAATACCCGCCGCGCGCCATTCCCGAGATCGAGCGCAAGATGCGGCTGTCCGGGCTGGAGCCATTCACGCTGACCGACGAGATTCCCTTCGTCAATGTGGGCGAGCGCACCAACGTCACCGGCTCGGCCAGGTTCCGAAAGCTGATCACGGCGGGCGATTATGTCCCCGCGCTCGACGTGGCGCGCGACCAGGTCGCCAATGGCGCCCAGATCATCGACATCAACATGGATGAAGGCCTGATCGATTCGAAGAAGGCGATGGTCGAGTATCTCAACCTGATCGCCGCCGAACCTGATATCGCCCGTGTTCCGGTCATGGTCGACTCCTCGAAATGGGAGATCATCGAGGCCGGGCTGAAATGCGTACAGGGCAAGCCGCTGGTCAATTCCATCTCGATGAAGGAAGGCGAGGGAGCGTTCCTGCATCACGCGAAACTGGTGCGCGCCTACGGCGCGGCGGTGGTCGTCATGGCCTTCGACGAGGCCGGCCAGGCCGACACCAAGGCGCGCAAAGTCGAGATCTGCACCCGCGCCTACAAGCTGCTCACCGAACAGGCCGGCTTCCCGCCCGAAGACATCGTCTTCGACCCCAATGTCTTCGCGGTCGCCACCGGCATCGAGGAGCACGACAATTACGGCGTCGACTTCATCGAGGCCACCGGCGAGATCACCGCCACGCTGCCGCATGTCCATATCTCGGGCGGCGTCTCGAACCTGTCCTTCTCCTTCCGCGGCAACGAGCCGGTGCGCGAGGCGATGCACGCGGTGTTCCTCTACCATGCCATCCAGCGCGGCATGGATATGGGCATCGTCAATGCCGGCCAGCTTGCCGTCTACGACACGATCGAACCGGGACTGCGCGAGGCTTGCGAGGACGTCGTGCTCAACCGCGCGCCCAGGGCCGGCGGCACCGCCACCGAACGCATGCTGGAGATCGCCGAGCGCTTCAAGGGCACCGCCGGCAAGGAAGCCAGGGAGCGCGATCTCGCCTGGCGCGACTGGACAGTCGAGCAGCGGATTTCGCATGCGCTGGTCAACGGCATCACCGAATTCATCGACGCCGACACCGAAGAGGCGCGGCTTGCGGCCGAGCGGCCTCTGCATGTCATCGAAGGCCCGCTGATGGCCGGCATGAATGTCGTCGGCGATCTGTTCGGCGCGGGAAAGATGTTTCTGCCGCAAGTGGTGAAGTCGGCGCGCGTGATGAAGCAGGCGGTGGCCGGATTGCTGCCGCACATGGAGGCCGAAAAACTGGCCAACGCCGCCAATGGCATCGACAATGGCGAGCGCCAGACGGCCGGCAAAATCCTGATGGCGACTGTAAAGGGCGATGTCCACGACATCGGCAAGAACATCGTCGGCGTCGTTCTGGCGTGCAACAATTACGAGATCATCGATCTCGGCGTCATGGTGCCGGCAGCGAAGATCCTGCAGACGGCTCGCGAGCAAAATGTCGACATCATCGGCCTGTCCGGCCTGATCACCCCGTCGCTGGACGAGATGGTGCACATGGCCGCCGAGATGGAGCGTGAAGGGTTTGACATTCCGCTGCTGATCGGCGGCGCCACGACCAGCCGCGTGCACACGGCGGTGAAGATCCACCCGCGCTATTCCAAGGGACAGACGGTCTATGTCAATGACGCCAGCCGCGCCGTCGGCGTCGTGTCATCCTTGCTGTCGAACGAGACCAAGGGCGGCTACGTCGACACAGTGCGGGCCGAGTACAAAAAGGTCGCCGACGCGCATGCCCGCTCCGAGGCCGACAAGCAGCGGCTGCCGCTGGCCAAGGCCAGGGCCAATGCGCACAAGGTCGACTGGTCGACCTATGAGCCGCCGAAGCCGTCCTTCACCGGCGTCAAGGTTTTCGGCAACTGGGACCTGACGGAGCTCGCGCGCTACATCGACTGGACGCCGTTCTTCCAGACCTGGGAGCTGAAGGGGCGTTACCCCAAGATCCTCGACGACGAGAAGCAGGGACCGGCGGCACGCCAGATTTTCGAGGATGCGCAGGCGATGCTGACAAAAATCATCGCGGAAAAATGGTTCTCGCCGCGCGGCGTCATCGGCTTCTGGCCGTCCAATGCCGTCGGCGACGACATCAGGCTGTTCACGGATGAGGCGCGCTCGCAGGAGCTTGCCACTTTCTTCACGCTGCGCCAGCAGCTGACCAGGCGCGACGGCAAGGCCAATGTCGCGCTGTCGGATTTCGTCGCACCGGCCGACAGCGGCAAGCCGGACTATATCGGCGGCTTCATCGTCACCGCCGGGATCGAGGAGGTGGCGATATCAGAGCGCTTCGAGCGCGCCAATGACGATTATTCCTCGATCATGGTCAAGGCGCTGGCCGACCGTTTCGCCGAAGCTTTTGCCGAGCGCATGCACGAGAAGGTGCGCAAGGATTTCTGGGGCTATGCATCAGACGAGAAGCTGGCCCCCGACGAACTGATCGGCGAGCCCTATCGCGGGATCCGCCCGGCGCCCGGCTATCCCGCGCAGCCCGATCATACTGAGAAGGCGACCTTGTTCCGGCTGCTCGACGGCGAGCGCAATGCCGGCGTCAGCCTGACCGAAAGCTATGCGATGTGGCCGGGCTCGTCTGTGTCCGGCATCTATCTCGCCCATCCCGAAAGCTATTATTTCGGCGTCGCCAAGGTCGAGCGCGACCAGGTCGAGGATTATGCGCGCCGCAAGGACATGCCGCTCGCCGAAGTCGAGCGCTGGCTCGGCCCAATCCTCAACTATATCCCGGTGGATTATGCGGAGGCGGCGGAGTAGGCGGCGGCGCTCTGGCCGGCTCGACGAATCCGGACGCGCAAGGTCGGTCAGACCTTAGTCCGTCGCGCTCACATCTCTGGAACAAGCGCTGATGTCCCGCATTCTATCAGCAGGGACAGAAGGAGTGTCGAATGAAAGCCGTTCTCGGATTGGTCGGCGGCTTCGTGCTGACCCTGGCGGTGTTCAGCAGCGGGCTGGCCTTTGCCACTTGGCTGCTTGCCGCCAAGCCCCCGCGCGAGGCAAGACCCACCGTCAGCGTGGCGGAGCTGTGGACCCGGAAAGCGCTTCCGGTCAACAAGGGGGCGCAGGACTTTGAACGTCTGCCGGCCGAGCAGCCCGCGCCTGCGGACATCGCCGTCATGGAACCGGAGCAGGACAAGCAGCAGCCCGATCCCGCCGTCACCGGCGCTATCGCGCCGGTCGAGCTGCCGCCGCCGCATCTCGCCTGGTGCGTCAGCCGCTACCGCTCCTACAACCCTGATGACAACAGCTACACGTCCTATAGCGGACAGCAGCGCACCTGCGTCTCGCCCTATCTCGGCGCCGAGCGCGCCGCGCCGCGAGCCCCTGAGGCGCGTGCCACGGAGGCAAGCTATGTCGTGGGCGCGGGCGCCTACGCGGCCACCAGCGGCGACCATGTCGCCTCCTGCTTCAGCCGCTATCGCTCCTACCGTCCGGAAGACAACAGCTACCAGCCATATTCCGGCGGGCCGAGACGGCAATGCGAATAGCCAGCGCGAAGGGCGCCGCGAACGATTGCGACCGCGCGATTTCTGGGGTCGTTCGGATCGTCCTCAAAGCCCAGGGGAGGAACCACCATGGAAGACGACCGCCATCATAAGATACAGCAGCGCGCCTACCAGATCTGGGAGCGCGAAGGCACTGGCGACCCCGAGCACCACTGGCACCGGGCCGAGGCCGAAATCGACCGCGAAGCCGCTCTGCCGCTGACCACCGACGACGCCCTGCCGCGCGAGATCGCCAGCACCGACGTGCTGACCGTCGAGGAACTCGCCGTGCGCACCGGCATATCGGGCGACGAGGCACAGGAGCTGATCGACAGGCTGGGCGCGGACAGGGCGGCGGTTGAGCAGGCGGCGCGGGGGATTGAGGGAAAGAGGCGGGCGACGTCCTGATCAGAGGCCTAGGACGATCTTTCAGAGTGTCTTGTTGACACTTATCACTTTGGCAGTCGCGACAGAGGCCGTCATTCTCTGACAGCTTTGCGCCTAAATTGATCCGTGCTGGCCATAGCAACATCCGTAAGCGGACGGTGCCGATGCCGGCGAAGCAGCCCAGATGCCGCGATACGAAGTGCCAACCACTTCGCGGCACCAGCGTGCCTGTAGACACTCTCGCCACTTTCTCTATACGACGTCGAGACGGGGTGGCGAGCAACGATGATCACAGTGTTGGTGCACGAGTTGAATCAGACGCCGATGCGGCGGCTGATTTCGTCGGCAGGGCACTTGTTGCCGCTTTTGCGCATGGAAACCTATCAGTCAGTCTTCCGCCGACTAAACTTTCCCGCGGGTACCTTGGTTTTTACTGATTTTGAGTATCTGAATGGCATGGAAATGATGGCGGCGGCGGATATTGCCGAAGCCGCAAAGCGCGCCGACCCTGATGCTCGAATTCTAAACCATCCCGCGACTGTCCTGGAGCGGTTCGCCCTGCTCCGCCGGCTTCGTATTAGAGGAATCAACCCGGTCGAAGTATCGCGTCTGGAGCAGGATGAGCGACCAACCCGTTACCCTGTTTTTATCCGGATGGAAGATGGCTTTTGGGGGCCGGAAACCAAGCTTCTGGAAAACCCACGCCAACTTGAAGAGGCGATCGCCGTGCTCCAGGGCAACGCCAAGCCGATGAAGCGGCGCATCGCCGTCTCCTTTGAAGCCGATCGCGATTCGAACGGCTACTATCGAAAGTATGGCGCATTCCGCATTGGGGACGCGATTGTGTCCCAGCACATACTTAGGTCCGTCGACTGGAACGTTAAGTCATCGGCAAGCAGCACCGACCCGGATTTCGTGCGCGAGGAACTCGCCTTCGTAAAGGACAATCCGCACGCTGAGGACCTGCTTCGCGCCTGCAATACGGGCCATATCCAGTTCGGCCGCGTGGACTACACGTTGCGAGACGGCGCATTGGTGATATTCGAGGTCAACCCCAATCCGACTTTTCCGAAGTTCAAAGGTGGCGCAGCCGCCCGTGAGGAACGACGTGGCCACATTATCGCGGCGTTGAAAGTTGCATTCGAGGCAATCGACAGTTCCGGCACCGGGAGAATCGACTTCCTGCCTTCAGCCGGATCTTACCAATTCATTCAGTCGGGCCGCTGGATATGGCCGGTGAGATGGCTTTGGAGAACAAGAATGGCCCGGCGAAGGAAGATGCAATCGCAATGAACGGCCCGCGAGAAAGCCCACCGGCAGGACAACGGCTCTCGATTTACACCGACGAACCACTCACGCAACTTGCCCGTTTTTCGTTTGATTGGGCTGAGGTGCTGTGTGACCCGAGCCATGGGTGTATGCCCTACCATCGCACGTGGAGCATGATCCGCCTGCTGGAATCGAAAGGTGCCAAGCCGGCCGGCGGGGCGTTCTTTGGACGTGAATTGGCTGCCGTGGCCCAGGAGGGACGCTGTCGGATTCTCCTGTCGGGCGCGGCCGACACCGGCCTGGCGGCAATGGTTCTGGGCCAAACGAGGCCGGTCGGCATCGAGCCCGAATTTGTGCTGATCGATCGCTGTGAAACGACGGTCGAACAGAACAGGCTGTTTGCCCGCTCCGCCGGTTTTGCGCTCGAGACCCACCGCGCCGACATTCGCGGTTGCGACTGTGCGCCGGTGCAGGCAGTTGTCGCCCATAGCGTTCTTAATTTCTTCGACCGCAGCGCACGCCAGCAGGTGGTCGACAGTTGGGCGCGTAGTCTCAAGCCTGGCGGACGCCTGCTTCTCTCCCAGAGGTTGCTATCGGAAAAAGACCAGCCGAGGGGGCCTCGCGGCAGCGCTGAAATCGGCCGCAGGCTTTCGACCATCGAGAAGGCCGCCGTCGCGGCGCATTTTCCTGCCGCTGCCGTGGCGGAGCTGAAGACGGCCGTCGAAGCGCTCTGGGGTGAACCGCTGCATGAAGATCGCACTACATATTCAGACCTTGCGGATATGCTGAAGCAATCCAACCTGACGATTGTCGGCTCGGAGCAGCATCATACCGGGAAAAGCGTTTCCCCGCTTGCCGCTGCCGACAGCGTCCAGACAATTCCAAGATACGAAATCGTCGCCGTCAGGATGTAGCCCGACCACTAGAATAAGTGCGACATCGCAGAAGCGGGAAGGTCGATAGCGGCTATCCGATCGAGATAAAACCAGGTCGCCACTGCGACCGCAACCGAGGTGCAAGATGCCAGTGTCGCCGACTTCAAGGTCAGCTTCTGACCGGCTGCAATCCATGCCAGGGTAAACAGGGACAGCGCCGCCGGGACGCCCGCCAGCCAGACAGCGACCGGCAACAGGAGCATCATCATCAACGGCACACGATGGCTTTCCGGGATCGTATAGGTCCGTTCGCCTCCCTGTTTCTCGTGGCCAACAAGCGAGATCGTTTGCACAAGGGCGACCGCGAGCATCGCAAACAGACAACACCAGGCCACGGCCTGCGCGAAGATCGAATAGCCTGGCTGCCCTTGGAGCGATATCGCTGCCAGCACAGCGCATCCACCGGTCAACAGCCATGCGACTGCGGCATCGGCACGCTTTGGCTTGACACGTCGCGGCGGCAAAACACCACCGCGCACGATCCATGCGAGGGAAAGCGCGATTATGACCATGATCGTCAACGACGCCGGCCGTTGTAGAGGGTTCAGCCTGCCGACACGGGCCAACTCCACACTGAGCGCCAGGTTTCGCTCGATGAAGCCGCCCAGGACGAATGATATGACAAAAGGAATTTGCGGCCAGTCGAGGCGCTTCAGCATGTAGCCGGCCAGCCCGAAAGCGACGGCTACGTACAGATCGATCAGCAGCCCGTTTAGCTGCACGATCGTCACGAAGCTGACGACAATGATCGGGAGCGCGATGCGGTCGATCCTGAGAGCAGTCAGGCGCGCAAAATATGGTGTCAACGCCAATCCCACTGCGGACGTCAGCAGGTTCGACACCAGCAGCGCGGTAATCAACGTGAACGTCAGGGGCAAGCCGGTCGTCAGCATCGGTATGCCCGGAACGATGCCGTGTACCGTCAGGACTGTCAGCAGGATCAAGCCGCCCTCGCTGCCGGGAAGGCCGAAGGCAACGGTCGGCAGAAGCGAGCCTCCGTCCTTCGAATCGACGGCCGCTTCCGGCGCAATGATGCCCCTGATGTCACCAGATCCGAACCTTGAGCGCTGGTCCTTGGGGGTTGTCTGGATCGCCTGCCCGTAGGCAACGAAGCTGGCGACCGTTCCTCCAACACCTGGAATGATGCCGACCAACACGCCGATGGCCGACGATCGCATTGTCAGTCCCCAATGACGAAAGACAGCAAGCATACCGGTCCAGATCGAGTCGTTCGCGTTTTCCAGGCCAGCCGCTTTTTCAAGCTGCAATCTTTTTCGCCACGAGATGATTTCAGAAACGGTGAAAAAGCCAAGCAGCAGCGCGACCATGTCGACGCCGTCGAAGAGAGCGATGCTCCCAAACGTCCAGCGTGGTTGGCCATAGGTCGGATCAGTTCCGACAAGACCGACCAAAAGTCCCAGCAGCGCCATCGCCAGCGCTTTCAGACGGGACGCGCTTGGAACCGCAATGATCGTCGACAGGCCCCACACGCCGAGCAGCACGTATTCAAACGGTCCGAATTGCAGGATGAACGGCCGAATGATCGGCATGAGCGCTATGAGGACGAGGACGCCAAAAACCGATCCGACGGCCGAGGCCGTTGCCGCGGCGGCTATCGCGGTGCGAGGCAGGCCGGCCCTGGACATCGGATGGCCGTCGAGCAGGGTTGCCGCGCTTGGCGCGTTGCCAGGTATGTTGAAGAGGATAGCCGTTATAGATCCCATGAAGGTCGCGCCGCCGGTCAGGGCGCCAAACAGCAACAACACCGATACCGGATCCCAATGCACGGTTGCGACCAGCAGAAGGGTTGCAAGGCTGGCGCCGCCAATCCCTGGAAGAAAGGACGTAGCCATGGCAACCAAGGTGCCAAGCACCGGGATCAGTATGTTCGGCCAGGAGAATACATTGCCCAGTCCAGTGCCGAGGGCAGCCCAATATCCGGTCATCAGCGCGTTGCTCGCGCATCCCGCTCGAGTTCCGGGTGTTTTTTCAGATACGCTTCCGCCTCATGGAAGGCACTGAGCATATCGTTGATCACGATGACGGTCTGGTCGGCGTCGCGCGGCTCGATTGGACGTTTCTGAGCTTCAAGCGCCACCTTGAACCCATCGCTCTTGACCGCGGCGGAGACGGCGTCACGAAGACAACCTAGCGATTTCTGCTCCATGTCGGCAGGGGCAAAAAATCCCCGCGCTGTCGCCGAAGCTTTCGCGACGGCGATGGCCAACCGCAATCGTTCTTCCTGCTTCTCCTTGGAAAGGCCTTGGCTGCGCTGCCACACCAACCCTCCTTCACCCGCCAGGAAAGCCACGCCTGGCGCGTTCGGGTCAGGTCCCTCCGTGAGAACCAGACCGACTTTGGCTTCGCCTGCGGCGGTCGAGCGCAAGCCTGTCGTCAATGAATTGGATGTCATATCGCCTTCGCCACGCAGGAGCGCGGACATGAGTGCGCCGCTGCCTTCATAGCCCGAGACCACGTCGACCTTGATATCGAGGAGGTGCGCGGTGAGCACTATCGGCAGGATGCCGGCTTCAAGCGATGAAACCGACGCGACCAGATGTTTGGCGCTTTGCAAATCGACATCGTTCCGAACAATCCACGCTTCGGGATCGATGTGAATCAGTCCTATCGGATTTAGCCGATTCATCCAGTTGTCGACGCCAGCCGGAATGTCACCTTGCGAAATTATGTCTGAGACGCTTTCAATCATAAGGACCAGTTCGTCGGACGGGGCATTGGTTACACGCTTTAGCGCCGCAAATCCGCCTGCCGCAGGCATATTGACGACCCTGACATCGAGCTCGGTCGTGCTGGCAAGGGCCGGCGCAAATGCACGGGCATAGGTATCATAGCCGCCGCCGGCAGCGTTGGGGACAACGAGGGTGATTCGCCGGCCGGCGTAGGTGGTTGCGCAAGCGATCTCGCCGCCGCTTGCCGCGGACGGCAGGTAGATTGCCGCGGCGGCGATTGCCGCCAACGCCACACGAAAGAAGTTCATCTCGCCAAGCCCCACATTTCACCCAGTGGTGTTACTTTAGAAAGCCCTTGCAACGCCAGCGTTGTTCCTTAGCAATCGCGCTTAGGTTCGTGAATGTCGCGGTCTGTGTGGCCAATTGGCGTCCGCAACCGGCGTCTACCCCGATCTTCAAATTTCTTGCGATCTGCCATGCGGTTATTCAGTCCATTAACCTTTCATTAACCATACCACCGCTAGCGTTTACCTCTCAGTAAGGAATCGCCCGCCGTGACCTTTGCCGCTCCCCTAGAGGCCAAATCCATTCGCTTTCGCGCCCGCTCCTTCGTCGCTTTCACGCTGACGCCGGAGGCGCCTTTGGATGTTTGGCTGGAGAGCCTCGATCGCTGGGTCGGCAATTCGCCGGGCTATTTTGCCGGGCGCCCGGTGGTGCTCGATCTGAACACGCTGAAGCCCGATGTCGTGGCCATCGAAGCGCTGGTCGATCTGCTCGGCCAGCGCGGCATCCGCATCTATGCCATCGAACTCGACGGCGGCACTGAGCTTGGCGCGCATCTGCCGCCGGTGCTGGTCGGCGCCAAGGAGGCGACCACCGACGGTCTGCTGCAGCCGAGCCGCAAGGCGGGCAGGGCGGAGGACGCCACGCCGGCAGGCGATACGAAGGCGGCCGGTGACATCAAGGCAGAGGCCGGCGATTTGAAGGCGGGCGATTTGAAACCGGCGAGCGATGCCAGGGCACAGCCGAAAGACGCCAAAATTGCCGCACCCGACGCCGGCACGTTGATGATCCGCTCGCCGATCCGTTCGGGCCAGCTCATCTTCCATCCGCATGGCGATGTCATCGTGCTGGGCTCGGTCGCGTCCGGATCCGAGATCGTCGCCACCGGCTCGATCCATGTCTATGGCACGCTGCGCGGCCGCGCTTCGGCAGGCGCTCAAGGGAACACGGCGGCGCGCGTCTTCTGCCGCAGGAATGAGGCCGAGCTTCTGTCCGTGGATGGCTGGTATTGCACGGCCGAGGAGATGGACCCGTCAGTCCGGGGCAAGCCTGTGCAGGCATTTCTCGACAACGGCATGCTGCGCATCGCCCCTTTCAGCTAATGCGTCTCGCCCGACAACGACATAACGAACAACAACGGAGGCTTTATTGATGGGCAAGGTAGTGGTGGTCACCTCGGGCAAGGGGGGCGTCGGCAAGACGACCTCTACCGCGGCTCTGGGGGCGGCGGTCGCCAAGACCGGCAAGAAGGTGGCGCTGGTCGATTTCGATGTCGGCCTGCGCAACCTCGATTTGATCATGGGCGCCGAACGGCGCGTGGTGTTCGACCTCGTCAACGTCATCCAGGGCTCGGCAAAGCTGTCGCAGGCGCTGATCCGCGACAAGCGGGTCGAGACTTTGTTCCTGCTGCCGGCCTCGCAGACGCGCGACAAGGATGCGCTGACCGAGGAGGGCGTGGCCGAGGTCATCGGCAAGCTGCGCTCGGTGTTCGACTATGTCTTCTGCGACAGCCCGGCCGGCATCGAGCGCGGCGCGCAACTCGCCATGCGCTTTGCCGACGAGGCGGTCATCGTCACCAATCCGGAAGTGTCGTCGGTGCGCGATTCCGACCGCATCATCGGCCTGCTCGATTCCCGCACCTTGCGGGCCGAGGAGGGCGAGCAGATCGCCAAGCATGTGCTGGTCACGCGCTACGATGCGGGACGCGCCGCGCGCGGTGAAATGCTGTCGATCGACGATGTGCTGGAGATACTGTCGGTGCCGCTGCTCGGCATCATTCCGGAAAGCCAGGATGTGCTGCGCGCCTCCAACCTCGGTTCGCCGGTGACGCTGTCGGAGCCGCTGAACGCCGCCGCCAAGGCTTACATCGACGCGGCCAAGCGGCTCGAGGGCGAACAGCTGCCGGTCATCGTGCCCTTCGAGCGCAAGGGCTTCCTCGATCGTCTTTTGGGAAGGAGGGCGGCATGAACCTGCTCGACATCTTCAAGCGGCGCACCAGCGCGCCGGTGGCGCGCGAACGGCTGCAAGTGCTTCTCGCCTATGAGCGCCGCAACCGCAGCCAGCCCGATCTCGTCTCCATCCTGCGCGAGGAGATCATGGCGGTGATCGCCAAGCATGTGCAGATCGACCAGGATTATCTGCAAGTTTCGATGGACCGCGGCGAGACCATGTCGACGCTGGAGATCGACATCCAGATCCCCAACAAGAGCGCGGTGCCGCTGGCCATGGCGGGGTGAGATTGAAGCTGCTGATCTCCCCCCTTGTGGGGGAGATGGCCGGCAGGCCAGAGGGAGCCGCTGTCCCGCCGGCCTGTCGATTGTTTGGCAACGGCTTGGGCCGAAGTCGGTCCTAGCCGACACGACTTGTCGAACGTAGCGATCCTTCGCGCCCCCCTCTGTCCTGCCGGACATCTCCCCCACGAGGGGGGAGATTGGGCACTCCTTCGCGGCTTCGCCGATCAGCCACCCTCTCCAAAAACATTCAACCAACTAGTTGACTATCTAAAATCTCGCCTCTATATTCAACTACATGGTTGAATTAGAGGCGCCCCAGATGGACCAGGTTTTTCACGCCCTTGGCGACGCCACGCGCCGGAACATGCTTAACCACCTCGCCGGCGGCGAGCGTACGGTGAGCGAGTTGGCGCAGCCCTTTGCCATGTCGCTGGCCGCCGCCTCCAAGCACATCAAGGCGCTGGAGCATGCCGGGCTGATCCGGCGCGAAGTGCGCGGGCGCACCCATGTCTGCCGCCTCGAGGCCCGCCCGCTGGCCACCGCCTATCAGTGGCTCGGCCAATACGCGCGTTTCTGGAACAGCCGCCTCGATGTGCTCGAACAGCTTTTGCGCGAGGAGGCGGGGCGCAAAACGCCGGCAGCGCAGACAACGCCGGCACCGGCAAATCCAGAACCATCGAAGCCGGAATCACCCAGGCCAACACCTTCCAAGGGAGACGACCGATGAACCAGATGAACAGCTTCGACGGCTACGCCCAGCTGATCCAGCCGGCCACTTTGAGGATCGAACGGCTTTTGCCCGGAACTAGGGAGCGCGTCTGGGAATATCTGACGCAGAGCGATCTGCGCCGCCAATGGCTGGCGGCCGGCGACATGGAGATGGAGGAAGGCTCTTCCTTCGAGCTGGTCTGGCGCAATGACGAACTGACCGACCCGCCCGGCGACAGGCCGGCCAGCTTCAGTGGCGGCGAGCAGCGGATGCACAACCAGATCGTCGAGTGCGATCCGCCGCGCAAGCTCACCATCACCTGGAACGGCAGCGGCAATGTCACCTTCGAATTGGCGCAGCGCGGCGACGACGTTCTGCTCACCCTGATCCACCGCCGCCTGCCGGACCGCTCGAGCCTGATGATGCATGCCGCAGGCTGGCACGTGCATCTCGACCTCCTGGTTGCCCGCGTGGCGGCCGAGAAGCCCGAACCGTTCTGGGACAGCTTTAGCCGTATCGTGGCGGAATACGACCGGCGCCTGCCGGCCTGACCTGACCTAACGCATCGCCCGGTCCAACCGGGCACCATCGATCCCTTGCGCCGGATGCCGGCGCAAGGGCCGGCGAAACACGCGCCTTCGCCAGACACCGCGGCGCGTCATCAGAAGTGAAACGGGCAACGTGCTTGCATCCCGCAAGCCCGAAGGAGGAAGTCATGCGTAAATTGATCACCGGAATGAAGATCTCCATCGACGGCAAGATGGAAGGCCCCGAAGGCTTCGCCGACTGGGTCGACAACTGGTCGGAGGAATACGGCCTGATGCCCGAGATCGACGCCTGCCTGCTCGGCGGCGTGATGTATGCCGGCTATGAGCGCTACTGGAGCGCGATCCTTGAGAACGAGCCGGACCAGCCATTGCCGATGACCGGCAGACTGGTCGACCCGGCCGAACTCGAATGGGCGCGCTTTGCCGCCAAGACACCGCACTATGTGTTGTCGAACACCATGACTTCGGCCGCCTGGGCCTCGACGCGCTTCCTGCGCAGCCTCGACGACATCGCGGCGCTGAAGCGCGAGCCCGGCAAGAACATCTACCTCATGGGCGGCGCGAGCATCACCGCCAGCCTGATCGAGGCGGGGCTAGTGGATGAAATGCGGCTGATCGTCTATCCGCTGCTCGCCGGCGAAGGCAAGGCGCTGTTCGGCACGGTGCACGCCCGGCACGGACTGGAGCTGCGCAAGGCCGAGGCGCTGTCGGATGGACGTGTGAGCCTGGTGTATGGGCTGGCGAGCTAGCTTCTTTTCCTCTCCCCCGATCGACGGGGGAGAGGAAATGCGTCGGCGTTCGCCTCCCACCCTTGCCCTATCAACAGCCCGCTCGTGCCACACGACAGCCAGGCCCTTTATCCCTATCTCCAGCCTGCGCTACGGCCTGCTGGTCGCGTGGGGAGGGACTGGAATTGACGTCGACGTCGATTGCCGCAGCTGAAGCGAAGGCCTTGCCGATCGGCGCGTTGCTTGGCGCCATGGTGTCGATCCAGATCGGCGCCACCTTCGCCAAGAGCCTGTTTCCGCTGATCGGCGCCAATGGCACCACGGCGCTGCGGCTGGCCGTGGGCGCGCTGATGCTGGCGGCGGTGCTGAGGCCGTGGCGGGTGCGGCCGTCGCGCGCCGTGCTGCCCTGGCTCATCGCCTATGGCGTCAACCTCGCGGCGCTGAACCTGCTGTTTTATGCAGCGCTCGCCAGAATCCCGCTCGGCGTCGCGGTGGCGCTCGAATTCTCCGGCCCGCTGCTCGTGGCGACGCTGTCGTCGCGGCGCGCCACCGACTTCGTCTGGGTGGTGCTGGCCGTTGCCGGCATATTGCTGTTGTCGCCCTTCATCCACTCCGGCAGTGCACTCGACCCGGTCGGCGTGATGCTGGCGCTGGCCGCCGGCTGCTGCTGGGCGCTCTACATCGTCTTTGCGCAAAAGGCCGGCGCCGAGCTTGGCAGCCAGACCACGGCTTACGGGCTGGTCATTGCCGCTGCCGTCGGCCTGCCGTTCGGTCTGGCCGAGGCGGGCACGAACCTCATCGCACCCGCGATCCTGGTCAGCGCGCTGCTGGTCGGGCTGTTCTCCAGCGCCTTGCCGTTCTGGCTGGAGATGGTGGCGCTGACCCGGATGCCGGCCAGGCTCTACGGCACGCTGACCTGTCTGGAGCCGGCGCTGGGCGCGCTGGCCGGCTTCCTGTTCCTGCACGAGATCCTGAGCCCGTTGCAATGCGCGGGCATCGCCGCCGTGGTCGTCGCCGCCTTCGGAGCCGCGCTGACCACCAGGCCGCCGGTGCCATCGCCGGAATAGGTGCCTGAAATGGGTATGTGACGCCGATGCCGTGGTCCGCCGGTCCCGTGTCCGGTTGCTCAAGCGCCTGCAGCATCGATATATGATCGATGTATGCGCAGGAGATCCAGATGAGCAGGGCCGACAGCATTGCTTGAGCCGTCCGTGATCAAGGCAATACTCCTTGTCGGGATCGCCGCTGTCGTTGCGGCTCTCGCCTGGCGGCTGGCGCGGTCGCGTCGCCAGGCCCGGCTTCGTGAAGATCCGGCCAACGACTACGCCGTGCGCCGGAACTGGTCGGGCAACCACGGCAAGCTCAATCATTCGACCTTTGTCTATTTCGATGCCGATCGCGACGGTCGCTACGGGCTCGGCGACCGCCCGATGGCTGGCATCATGGTCAGACTGCATGATGGCGACGGCCGCTTCGTCGCCGCGGCGCGGAGCAATCGCGGCGGCTTTGCCAATTTCCTGGCGTCGACGAAACGTCGGGCCGCGCCCATCCATGTGCCGGGCAGCTACCGCTTCACCGTGTCGGTTCCGCCCGGCTGGCGCTCGAGCAGCGCCAACGAGGTCCAGTCGCAGCACCTCCGGCCGCTGCCGGGCTCGCCCACCGGGCTGGTGTCGGACGCAATGCTGCAGCCGGTCGGCCTGTTTGCGATACGCCGGCTCAGCGGCCGCGTAGCGGACGGTGTTTCGACGAGCATCTCGGTGATGGCGAAAGGGCAAGAGGTGGCGGTGCATCCGCTCAGCGATGGCTTCCGCCTCGATCTGCCCGATGACGCCGACGCGATCGAAATCACCGGCGGTGGCATGGAACGACGACTGGCCTTGTCGGCCTACCCGACCGAGCTCGGTCTGCTGTCGCCCGAGAATGCGGCAGTCGACAGCGCCGCGTCCTTGCAGGCCATCGGTTTCGACGATGTCACGACGCGCGGCCTGCGCAAGGTGCCGTCCGGTTATGCCGGGTTGACCTGGTTCAACCTGAACGCACTGGCGCGCGATCACACCGAAGGCAGCGAAGGCTACGTCAACGGCAATATCTCGGGAGACCATGTCTGCTATACGAGCAGCGGACACCCGGCCGAATTCTCGAGCGACAAACCGTTCGGGTTCCATTCCGTGATGCTGACGGCGGCATGGTTGAAGTCCGAAGGCGAAACCGCACTGGTCGAGAGCTGGCTTGGCGACCGGCTGATCGCCAGCGACACGATCGTCCTGTCGGCACTGGCGCCCGTCCACTATGCGCCGATGCTGGCGGCGGTGACGCGCGTACGCCTCTCCACGAGCCACTATTGGCAGCTAGTGCTCGACGATCTGGTGGTTGTGCGCTGAACGGTCCCGCCGCCTGCGGGAGATCATGCTCCGGAAACGATCAAGCCGCCCGACTCTGCCAGGAGGATCTCGATCTACCGGGGAACGAGTTTAGCCCGGAATAGGAGCAGAAGCGCCGTTCGCGGTGATCTGCGAGAGCTTGCCCTTTTTTACCAGCACTGGCTTGGAATAGGTCTTCCTCATTTTCCACTCTCCACGTCGGGCACCCAAAGCCCTGTTCCCGGCCAGACGGCACGAGGCGTCGGATAATCGGCTGCTAGACGGCGACCGGCCCGGAGCCGTTACCATTGTCGGCTGTAACCTGCGAGAGCTTGCCCTTCTTGACCAGCACCGGCTTCGAATAGGTCTTCTTCATGCCGCATCTCCAGTGTCAGGCGGGCCGCCAGATCAGGCGAAAGTCCGACTCAACAACTTCACTCGATCGGGCCGGAACCCGCTCCATTGGCGAGCGCCGTAACCTGCGAAAGCTTGCCTTTTTTGACCAGAACAGGCTTCGAATAGGTTTTCTTCATAGTGAATCCTCCAAGCTTACGCGATAATGCCAGACGGATCGGCACTGTCAACCTTCGCGGCGCCGTCGTCCCGCCCCGGGTTTTCTTGGTCCCGATGCACTAGATCATGATGAGATATTTGGTTGCAATCTCATCATGATCTAACCCTTTGTTGGAGCATGATCTTTTCCAAAAACCGGGCCTGCTTTTTGGAATCATGCTCTAACCCGCAAATCCACCTTCATCGAGAAAGCGTTGTTCTTGGGCGTGCATGGCGCGGCCGAGGATCGGGTTGCGGTGCGGAAAACGTCCGAAACGGCGGATGATGTCGCGGTGATGTTCGGCCCGCTTCAGGTCGGACGGGCCGATGTCGCGCGACAGCGCCACCGAGCGGTCCTGGTCGGCAATCGCTTCGGAATGCGCGAAGGGCAGCCCGAAGAACAGCCGCAGCGAGGGATCGACCATCCGCTGGAACCCGGCATCGATCGCCTCAGTAGCGATCGCGCGGGCCTTCCCGTCGCTGGCATACATGCGCGGCGTGTCGCGAAAGGCGTTGCGCGGGAACTGGTCGAGCAGCAGGAGCAGCGCCAGAGCCCCGTAGGGCGTCGCCATCCAGCCATCGCAGTCGCCGCGCGCTGCGGCCTCATGCAGCCGCAGGAAGCGATCGCGAAACTCGCGGTCGAAGGCCGCATCCTTGGCGAACCACGCGGCAGGTCCTGCCTGCCACCAGAAGCCGACCACGGCGGCAGCGGCATCCGGCACATTCTTCCGGGCGGCGAGGCCGCCCGGTTCGACGGTTGCGATGGCGTCCATTGTCAGGCCGCCTTCGCATCGCCGGCCAGTGCCGCCCAGTCCAGCGCTCTTGCCCAATCGGCGAATGAGGTCGGCTTCACCGGCAGCAGACGGGTCGTCTGGCCGAAATCGACGGCAAGCACGGTCTGCTTCTGGTTGTGGATCCAGGCATAGCTGGCGGCAGTCTGTTCGGCGGCGTCCTTGCCGAGCACGGTTTCGAGCGCGGCGGCGAAGTCCGCCAGCGGCACCGGATAATAGCTGACTTCGCGGCCGACAATGCCTGACAGGATGACGGCCATCTCCGGTCCGGTCAGCGCCTGCGGCCCGCCAATGTCGAAGCTGGCACCGGCAAGCTCCGGATGCCGCAGCGCTTCGACACGTAGGCCGCCATATCCTGCCAGGAGATCCAGGAGGTCTGGAAGTTGGCCGGCAGCGGATAGGCGAGGACGCCCTGATGCATGATCGCCGGCGCGCTCCAGGGCGCCGCGATATTGCTCATGGCCAGCGTCGGCTTGAGGACGATAGATGGCGGGCCGAACGTCTTGATGTAGTCGATGAGTTCGGCCTTGGCGTCCATCACCGCCGTGCCGGAATGGCCCGACACATGGCCGCTGGTGTTGAACACCAGAAGCTTGACGCCGCCTTGCTGCGCCGCATCCGCAATGTTGCGGCCGTAGCGCAGGATCTCTTCAGGGCTTGCACCGACCGGCAAGGTCAGCGCCACCGCATCAACGCCGAGGCAGGCGAGGGCCAGTCGGCCGGGGTCGGCGAGATCACCGCGCACGATGTTGACCCCATCGCCGAACGGATCGGGCGAGCCCTTGCGTAACAGGACACCCACCGTGGCGCCGGCGGCGCGGCAAGCGCTGACAATGGCCGACCCTTGGGCGCCGGAGGCGCCGGTGACCAGAACCGAATTGGGAAAGTTTGGCATGGATTTGCTCCTCTCTGAATGAGTGCCGACGAAACCGGCACCACCGTCTTCGCGTCGAAGAAGGCATTCGCAACTTTACTCTGCTGAATCCAGTGATATGATTTCAGGAATATGCTGAACAAAATTGACCTGGCGCGCGCCGATCTCAATTTGCTGGTCTTGTTCCAGGCCATCATGGAGGAGCGGCATGTCGGTCGCTCGGCGGAGCGGCTAAACCTGTCGGCCTCGGCGGTCAGCCATGGCCTTGGCCGGCTGCGCAAGGTGCTTGGCGATCCGCTGTTCCTGAAGACGCCGCGCGGCGTCGTGCCCACCGACCGGGCAACGGAGCTTGCCGAACCGGTGGCCGAGATCCTGGCGCGGGTGCGCCGGGTGATCGCCAGCGCCGAGCCGTTCGATCCGGCCCGCTCGACGCGCCGCTTCACCATCGGTGCGCCGGATGCGGTGTCGTCGGTGCTCCTGCCGCCGCTGCTCGACCAGATCCGCCTTTTGGCCCCCGGCATCGACATCGGCATCCGGCAACTGCTGCCACGCCAAGGTGAACCGTCGCCCACTACTGCCTGGAGCGACTGTGTCGCCGAACTCGAAGCGCGCGCCATGGATGTCGCGGTGATTCCGTTCGACGGCCTGCCGGCACGCTTCACCGTCGACAAGCTCTATGAGGAGGATTTCGTTGTCGCCATGCGCGCCGGCCACCGCTTCGCCGGCCATCCGTGCCTCGACGCCTATTGCAGCGTGCAGCATATGGTCGTCTCGAGCAATGGCGATCCGAACGGGTTTGTCGACAGGGTGCTGGCTGAACGCGGCCTGTCGCGTCGCGTCGCGCTGACTGTCCCCAACTTCATGTTCGGACTGGCCGTGCTTGCGCAGACTGATCTGATATCGGCCTATCCGCGCCGGTTCCTCGCCATGTATGGCGGCCGTTTCGGTGTCGTCGGCGTCGATACGCCCATCCGGCTCGGCCACTTCAACATCAACAGCATCGTGCCGAAGGTTGCGCTGATGGATGCCGGCCTGGCCTGGTTGGTCGGCCTGCTCAAACAGAGCGGCAATGCAGCGCGGACTGGCCCAGCCTAAACATTGGCCTTGCCGTCGCGCCGCACTCACAGTTCCTTCTCCGCCAGTTCGCGGAAGGCATCGGGAACCGAGCGCCGGGCTTCCAGCGCCACGGCGCCATAGCCGACAGCCTCTCTGCCAAAGCGCTGGCGGATCTTGTCGATGGCGCGGTCGGCGCCAAAGCGCGCCAGGCCTTGCCTGCTGCCGGCCCGCTGCTTTTCATCGGCAAGCCCGAGCGGCAGCTCCAGCTGCAGCTCGGCACTTTCTTCCAGCTGCGACACCGAGATCGCCAGCAGCGAGATGGTCTTCTCCCGAGGGTTGGCGGCCAGCACGCCGCGCACCAGCTCCCCGGCGATTTCGGCCAGCATCGCGGTTGCCGAAATCGGCTGATCGAGCGTCAGCGAGCGTGTGACAGCGTGCAGATCGGCGAAACGCACGCGCACCGTCACCGTGCGCCCGGGCCGTGATTTCGCCCTGAGCCGGCTTGCGACCCGGTCTGCCAGATGCAGCAGCACGGGTCCGAAGATACGCGCCTCGGCCGGCCGTCTGCCAAGCGCCGACTGCGCGCCGGCGGAATGCGACCGCCTGTGGGTTTCGAGCTTTCGCGGGTCGCGGTTCCATGCCAGCGACGCCAGCTTTTCGCCGGTGGCGGGCCCGAGCAACCTTCGCAGCGCCCCGCTATGCGTCTTTGCCAACTGGCCGATGGTCTCGATGCCGATCTCGGCCAGCCGCGCCTTGGTCGCCGGGCCGACGCCCCACATCAGGCCGACCGGCAGATCATGCAGGAAGGCAAGTTCGGTGTTCGGATCGACCACCACCAGGCCCTCGGGCTTGGCCACCTGCGAGGCGATCTTGGCCAGATGCTTGGTGCGCGCCACGCCGATCGAGATCGGCAGGCCGAGCTCTGCCCGGACGCGCCGACGCACCGTGGCGGCGATCTCGGCCGGCGGTCCGAACAGATGCGTGCAGCCGGCCACATCGGCAAAGGCTTCATCGATGGAAATCCGCTCGACCAGCGGCGTGAAATCGTCGAGCACCTTGATGGCGGCGTCGCCCAGCCGCTGATAGTCGGCGAAATGGCCGCCGACGAAGATCAGTCCGGGGCAAAGCTCGCGCGCGCGTCGTCCGGGCATGCCGCCGCGCACGCCGAAAGCCCTGGCTTCGTAGGAAGCGGCAAGCACGACGCCGCCGCCGACGGCGATCGGCTTGCCCCTGAGCGCCGGGTCGAGCAGCTGCTCGACCGAGGCGTAGAAGGCGTCGAGATCCGCATGCAGGATGGTGGGCTCCATCCCGACCGTTCCCTTTGCGGCGTTGCAGCATTAGCCGCGTCTGTTGTGAGAGGCGTTTTTGCCGAACAAATAGAGAACAAACAGGGCCTATTGTCAAGCGAAGCGGTTGTCGCCGGCCGGCCCGTTCCAGGTCGGGCTGTCGAGTGCTCCGCCTGGGCATCGGACCTGCGGAACATTGTCTCTCGCCTCGGCGTTCATATCCGCGACGGGACGCTGTTTTTGTGGAGGCCGGTATGGGCCAGTTCGAGATGATCGACCTCGTCAGCGTCATTGACGCCTGCACGAGCGATCGCGTTGCCGGGCACTGCGTGTCAATGGCCAGGGCGGTGGAGGAGTTGCGAGTGCTGACCGGTGATTTCGTATCGCCGGACGAGACGGTGGCCAACGCGCTGTCGGCAGTGGCGCTGGGGCGCGGCTGCGCGGTGGTGTTCGACGAGCGAGCGGGCGCCGAGATCTTGCTGACGCCGTAGCGCGGCGGCGCCGGGTTGTGGCAGCCAGAAAAGTCGAACAGCGTGCAAAAAGCTGTGCAGGCATGGCCCCATAACCGGGGCGTGGAAAAGTTCTGCGCGTGGGTGTATTCTCCAGGTCGCAAGCGGTCGCAGACCGCATAGGGGGAGAAATGACATGCCGAGGGTTTCAGAACTCTTTTTCAAAACTGCCATCTTGTTCCTGATGTTGGGGATTGCGGCCGGCCTGCAGATGGCGATCTCGGGTGACCACGCCGCTTTTCCGGCGCACGCGCATATCAATCTGCTCGGTTGGGTGACGAGCGCCATCTTCGGCGGCTACTACGCGCTCAATCCGCAAAAGGCGGCGCGTCGCATCGCCATGATCCACTACGGGCTCTACACACTCGGCCTGGTGATCATGCTGCCGGCGCTGTATGTGATGCTGCAGGGAAACCCGGCGCTTGAACCGATCGTCGCCGGCGGCTCGCTCATCGTCGCCGCTGCCGTTCTGGTTTTTGCTTTCGTGGTGTTTTCGCCCGAAACGGCGCGCTCGGTGTCCGGCGTGGTGCCGGCTTCTCGCTGACTGTTCGCGCAGCGATCAAGTCCGACCCGCGTTCGCGACCCGCGACGCGGGTTGGCCAGCCCGATGGACAGCCGCTGGTTTGCGGTGTCTACCGCCGCGTGGGCGACCATAACTGAGCCCCACACGTATTATTTCGTGACTATTTGGCGCCGGAACCTTCCCAGATATCGCGCGTTGCGGCGACTGTATTCGCGCTGCCTTATATATAGGCAGCCTTGAGTACGTCCACAGCATGGGTTGGGGGAGGAGCAGGACACCATGTCGAACAGAGAAATCGGAACGTCGGCCTCGCTGGGCCGACGCATCGCCGATCTGAAGGCCAGGATGCGAGACGCCAGCGTTACTGAACACGAGATGCAGACCTTCCAGAAGGTCGCAGCCATCATGGGAGGTGTCGAAGGCTCCCTACGCCTCGACGCCGACGACCTGATCGCGGCGTCCTTCGTCACCGAGGCGCTCGGCGATCCCGGGTCGAATTGAAGCCATGCGCCCGTCGGCACTAAGTGCCGGCGGTCGATGGGCCGTTACGCCGGTCGTCTGCGATACTGGAGCGTGTGCGCACCGCCTGCGGCGGACAATCTCTTGCGCACTTTGAAGATTTCAGGCGAGCGGCCTCAACGGCGCTTGGAACATTGGACTTCGCGTTCGTGCTCTCGGCTGCCTCGCGGCTGTCGAAGGTGTGTCGCCGTCGCCGTCCAGTCCTTGACCACAAGGGCTAAAGCAACCAAACCGCCAAGGCGCCTTAAACGAAGGATCCGACCAGCCGGATCCTTCGAAATATCAATCGCGATGCTCCGGCATCGCCTTCAGCTCATCCTTGGTCCAACTGGTGACGGCGTGGACGTCCCGGGAAACCTCTCGAAAGTCCGCGGTCGCTGCCCTTACACGTCGTCGAACGGGCCGCCGCGCCTCGCCAGGTCGTGACCAATGGCGGCTTCCTCGGCGTCGTCGGGCAAGGCATCGTCACTGTCCTGGTAGGGGTTGTCGTCATCCTCCTCGGGCAGTTCGCCTTCCTTCTCGACTCCGGTGGTGTCCGGCAGGCTTTCCTCATCTGCTCCGTCGGGCAGGACCGTTGCGCCACGCAGCGCATCCCAATCCTGCCGGCGCGGCGTCGGCGCTTCCACCTCGTCATTGGCGATCCTGTCGCGGGCATCGTTTTTGCTCGGTGGCGCCTCGACCTCGTCATTGGGTTTTCTGTTTCGTTCTTCCATGATTGCCTCCTCCGGGCGGCTTTGCGTCGAGAAGGTGGAACTCACTTCCGGCTGTCAGGTTCCGGCAACCACTCCATCTCCGTGGAACCAATTGCCGCCAGTCTGCTTTGCCAAGGACTAGTCTGCTTTGCCAAGGAGATGAATCCAGAGGAGCTGGACCATGAAGACTTTCCCCCTCATCCCATGCGTGCTGCTCTTGGCGCTGGCCGACCCGGCGGCTGCGCAGGACAATGGCGACCAGCACGGCCCTGCCGCGCCTTGCCAGGCGCAGCCTCAGGACGATGGTCAGAAGCCGCCGGTCGCCAATGGCGGCGGCGAATCGACCAGCACGCTCGGTCCCTGCGGCGGCGTGCTGCAGCCGCCGCCCAGTGGTGACCAGGGTATGACGCAGCCGCCGCCGGATCAGGGCAAGACGCCGGTGATCAAGCCTGGCGAGGTGCCTGCGCAGCCGCCGAAGCAATGACCTTTGCTTGAAACTTCACGGCGTGGCACGAAGGCGGTCGGTTCCGGTCTTGGCCGGGCGACGCGGTCACCGGATCAATGCCGGCGCCGGCCGCGATCGCCACCGGAATTGGAGCCATGCATCATCCATGTCGAAGGTCTCCTGAGGGATTGTGCTTCAATGCGAATCTTGCGGGTGCGGGTTCTGCTGGCATGACCGGGAAGCCGATCAATTTAGTCTCCGCTTGCGGAACAAGACCGTACCGGCTGCGTTTGCCTCCAGGAGCCCGCCACCTCGATCTGCGCTGTTTTCGCCTCATGCGGGAACACGGCGGAGCTCGCCAACAACGACAGGAGACGAAGATGAAAACCATCCTTATTCCCGCCGTCGCCGGGCTCGCCATGATCGCTGGTATCGGCATTGCCGCCGCCGACGAGGTCATCGTCACGCAGCCGGCACAGCAGCAGGTGATCATCACCCCGGAACAGCGCACGGTCGTGCACCAGTACGTAAAGAAACATCCGCTTGCCTCGGTCAATCTGCTCGGCGTCGAATTGAATGTCGGCACTGCCTTGCCTGACACTGTCGAGCTGCAGGAGGTTCCCGACGTTCAGTACAGATACGCCGTCGTCGACAACCATACCGTGTTGGTCGACCCCAGCACGCGCAGGATTGTCGAGGTGGTCGAGTAACGCTCGACAACCTAACCATTCATCGGTGATACGGCCCTGTCGTTCTTCCCAAAAGGGCGGCAGGGCCGAATGACGAACATGATGAAAGGAGAATTGCCATGTTGCCGCATGTCGAGACCCCGAACTCCGCCAATGTTGCGGCGTGTTGCGACAAGTTGCTGGCCGAGCGCAACACGGCGCTGTTATCGATGAAGGAAGCGATCGCGCTCCTGCGGGAGCGCACCGGCACCGATCGTTCGGATGCCGACCTCGCCGGGCTGATCGTCAAGAAAGCGGCGCTGCTCGGCGTTGCGGTGATTTCCGACCCGCGCTGAGATGTCTCGTCACTCAAGACGCCGGTCGAATTTTCGGCTAATGTTTTCGTGGAATCTGGACCAACCGACCGGACCCAACCACGGAGGCTTAAGTGACGGACGACAAACAGGACCGCATTCGCCAGCGCGCGCACGAGATCTGGGAAAAGGCCGGCCGGCCTGAAGGCGCGCATCAGGAACACTGGGAGCAGGCCACGGCTGAAGTCGATGGCGCGGTCGCCAAGCCCAAAAAGGCGGCGAAGAAAGCTGACGCCAAGCCCCGCAAGGCAGCCGCCAAGCCAAAGGCGGCGAAGCCTGCCGCCGCAAAGTCCGGCAAAGCCAAATCGAAATAAGGCCAGAAATAAGGCCAGTCGAAATAAAGCAAGGCCGGAATTCGCTGGCCGGGGCCATCCTTGGCGCCCGCCGTTCAGGCGCGCCCGAGCCTCTCAACCTGACGAATTGCGCCTGCGACGGGCAGCGCAATTCCGTGTGTTTGGCGACAGGCGCCCTCATGCCTCCCAGGCATAACTCGACAGCGCAAAGCGAATGCCGGCAGCTGTCATGGCCAGTTCGCATTCGGTGATCTGGCGCAGGTGGCGCAGATAGCGCGTTACAGTCTGTGGCAGCCAGCCGGCGCAGGCCTCGACATAGGCGCGGCTGTGAACAAGGGTGCCGGTCGACAGCCTCTCGTCCTTCTCGGCAACGACTTTCAGATATTGGCGGATGAAGCGGATGTCGTCGGCGATGTCTTGGCTGGCCATTCGCCAAGCCCCGGCGAGGCGTTCGCACTGATCGAATGACAAGGGCAACAAAGGGGGCGGCAATAAAGGCGGCGGCAACAAAGGCGGCGGCAACGACGGGGGTGACAGCAAAGGCCGAGAGAGATCGGCGAAGGCAACATGGTTCGCTGTGCTCAAGGACATTCCTCTCTGCGAAAAGAGATATCGTACTTTATGTACGAATAAGCGTCAAGCCAATTTCGTACGGTTGGGACGATGGAAATGAATATAGCAGCGGTCGCTTCAGCTAATCCCGCATCGTGAATCCTTCAGGAGTCGCACCAATTTCGCGGAGGGATTTCCCCAGGATGGTGTGACTGTTTTCCCTCGTGGCGGCGTCGAACAGGTTCAAGCCGCCCCGGATCGTCTCGCGCCAGTTTTCGCCCTTGTCCCACGCTTCCATGAAGGCGAAGGCAAGGTCGTCCTGGCGACGCGTGGCTTCGAGCGCTTGGGTCAGCAGGCGCGCTTGATGGAGATCCTTCTCCCGCTTGGCGCCAGCGCTCGGCCCGCGTCGCGAGGCGACGATCAGCTTGTGGATGGCGTAGCGCTGGGGCGAGGGGACCAGCACAGGCAAGCCCGAGCGATGCAGGAGCACAGTCCGGATGGGGTCGCGGATAAGGAAATCCAGAAACCGTAAGGGCTGCGCGGAGTCTCTGCCGTTTTCTTATAATTACGTTTATCAGCTTGAATTTCAACGCAGTTATAAGAAGTTCGTGGAAACGTTATAACGCAACGAACTGACGAGTCGTCTGTTAACGCCCGGGCGCCCGGCACGTCTGGCCCAAAACACTTTCCCGCAGTGCCTCAACAAACGGCTTCCCCAATGCCGCGAACGGTGCTTTAACCCGCCCATCCACAGGGGTGCTCCGTATCGTCGGGGCTGAGATGAGGGCGGCAAGCCTTCGGACCCTAAAGCTGATCTGGATAATACCAGCGGAGCGAGGCGGGCGATGTTTTCAGGCGCACAGATTTCCCTTTATCCCATGACCGACGATTTCGTCGGCGTCATCCTCGGCGCGCTCGGCGCGCTCGATCCCTGGCGCGACCGGCTGCGGATCGAAACCGATGACATCTCGACCCTTATGGTCGGGCCGCCCGAGGTGCTGTTTCCCGCCATGCGCGACCTGTTCGTCGCGGCGGCCAAAAGCGGCAAGCACTGCGTGCTTTCGGCGGCGGTCTCGCGCGGCTGTCCGGGCGAGCCCGACGATCCGATCTGCCGCTCCGACGAGACCGGCGGCCCCGCCATTCCGCTGGACGAGCGCAAGATCGCCGCGATCCGCGCTGTCCAGGCCACGCCGTCGACCGGCCAGCCGGTGGCGGCGCAGTTCTCGCTCTACGTTATGGGCACGGGCGACCATATGGACGAGATCTACGGCTGCATCGATTTCCTGAAACAGTCCGGCGTCTTTGAGCGCTCAAAGAACTTCTGCACCAAATTGCGTGGCGATGCCGGTGCGGTGTTTGCCACGCTCAACGAGGCCTTCTGCCGCTTCGGCCCCGGCGCCGGCCACGTCACCCTCGACATCACGATCTCGGCGAACAGCCCGAGCGCCGTCTGAGCCGCGGCTCAAGCGTCGTTCCTTGAGGATATTGCCGTGGCTGGTTTATCTGACCCATTGCGTGGAGGAGATGCCTCTGACCCCTCAGCACAGAGAGGAGGGGAGCCATTGGCGATTGGCGAAGACCGCGATGCCCACGAATCTCCCCCCTCGAGCAGGAGATGGCCGGCAGGCCAGAGGGGGTCCCAGCGCGTGGAGCGCCGACGTCCTTTTCGCATCGGCAAGGCGTGGGCGCTCTATGCGAGACGACCCCCTCTGTCGCCTTCGGCGACATCTCCCCCTCGAGGGGGGAGATTAGCCGCAGCCATCGCCAAGACCATCCCCGCCGCCTGCGCCTCCGCCCTGCTCCTCGCGGCGTGGGAGCTCTACGCCCGCTATGGTGGCGCTGCGCCCACCATGCTGCCGGCGCCGTCGCGCGTGCTGCAGCAGGCCTGGGAGCATCGCGCTGCCCTTGCCGACAACACGCTGCCCACCATCCGCGCCACATCAGCCGGCTTCGCCTGCTCGTTGGTCGCTGCCTTCGTGCTTTCGGCGGTGGTCGATTTCTTGGCCCCGCTGCGCCGCGCGCTGTTTCCGCTGCTGATTGTCAGCCAGACCTTGCCGCTGGTCGCGATTGCGCCGCTCATCGTACTGTGGTTCGGCTTCGGGCTGATGCCAAAAATCTTGCTTGTGGCGCTCGTTACCTTCTTCCCGATGATGGTGGCGCTGGTCGAGGGTTTTGCCGCGACCAGCAAGGCGATTTCGCAGATGCTCGCCACCATGGGGGCAGGGCGCTGGCGCATCTTCTGGCTGGCGCGCCTGCCTTCGGCGCTGCCCTATTTCTTCGCCGGGCTGCGCATCTCCATCACCTACGCCGTCGTCGGCGCGATCTTCGCCGAATATGCGGGGGCGGCGAAGGGGCTGGGCATCTACATGCTCAATGCCAAGAACAACTTTCGGCCCGATCTGGTGCTCGCCGCGGTCGCCGTCAGCGCCGCGCTCACGCTTGTCTTGTTCGCCATTGCGGTGCTCGTCCAGCGCTTCGCCATGCCTTGGGAGAATGCAGGGAGCGAAAGCCGCGACGGCAAGGTTGAAGCTGCAGAAGAGAACCGTCAATGACGCGGCTCGAACTCCGGGACATCAGGAAGAACTTCGGCGCGCTTGAGGTGCTCGCCGGCATTTCGCTTCATGTCGCGGCCGGCGAGTTCGTCTCCATCCTCGGCCCTTCCGGCGCCGGCAAGTCGACGCTGTTCCAGTTGCTGACCGGCGCGCTGAAAGGCGAGGGCGACATGCGCTTCGACGGCGCGCCATTGCAGGGCAGCCCCTTCGCCTTCATGCCGCAGCGCGACGCGCTGATGCCGTGGCGGCGCGTCATCGACAATGTGACGCTGGGGCTGGAAGTGCAGGGTCTTGGCCGCAAGGCGGCGCGCGAACGCGTCGCGCCGTTGTTCGCTGAGTTCGGCCTTGCCGGTTTCGAGCGCGCCTGGCCGGCCGAGCTTTCCGGCGGCATGCGCCAGCGCGCCGCCCTTTTGCGCACCGTGGTGCAGCAGCGCGACATGCTGCTGCTCGACGAGCCCTTTGGCGCGCTGGATGCACTGACCCGCGCGGGTATGCAGCGCTGGCTGGAAGGCATGTGGCAGCGCCACCGCTGGACCGCGCTGCTGATCACCCATGACGTGCGCGAAGCCGTCTACCTCTCCGATCGAATCTATCTGATGTCGGCGCGGCCGGCCCGCATCACCGGCGAGATCGCCGTGCCGCTGCCGCGCCCGCGCACCACCGGCAGCGATGCCGCGCGCCAGGCCGCCGCGCTCGAAGCCGACATCCTCGACACGCTGCTCAATCCCGGGACTGACCGGGGCTTGTTCCCGCAGACCGCTCAAAGGAGTTTTTCATGACGGAATTCACACGCCGGCAGGCTTTGCTGCTGACGCTGGCCGCCGGATTGCCGCTGGCCTCGCGCGCTCATGCGGCTGCGCAAAAAATCACCGTCGCGCTCGACTGGACGGTCAACACCAACCATGTCGGCCTGTTCGTTGCCCGCGACAAAGGGTTCTACCACGAGGCTGGGCTCGATGTTGAGATCCTGCCCTATGGCGATACCGGCGCCGGCACGCTGGTCGCCAACCACATCGCCGATTTCGGCATTGCCGGCGTCGGCCTGTTCACCCAGCGGGCCGCCGGCGCCGACCTCAAAGCGGTCTACGCCGTGGTCCAGCAGGAGACCGGACGGCTGGTCTTCAACGCGGACCGTAGTGAGATCAAAGGCCCGAAAAACCTTGACGGCCTGACCTATGGCGGTTTCGGCAGCGCCTGGGAAAACACGCTGATCTCGACCATCATCCGCCACGATGGTGGCAAGGGCGTTTTCGAGACCGTGACGCTCGGCACCTCGGCCTATGAGGCGCTGGCCAACGGCTCGGTCGACTTCACGCTGGAGGTCTCGACCTGGGAAGGAGTCGCTGCCGAGCTGAAAGGCGTCAGGCAGCGCAGCTTCCGCTACGCCGACTACGGCGTGCCCGACGAGCACACCACCTTGATCGCCTCCAGCAATGCATATCTCCAGGCAAACCCGAAGGCCGCATCGGCCTTCGTCGAGGCAACGCGGCGCGGCTACCAATTTGCCTGCGATCACCCGCAGGAAGCCGGCGATCTGCTGATCGCGTCCAACAAGGACGCGCTGACCGACCCGGCGCTGGTCCACGCTTCGCTGAAGATGCTCGTCGACGGGCATTTCTTGCGCAGCCAGGACGGCGTCATCGGCACCATCGACAGGGCCAAGATCGAGGCGATGGGAACCTATCTCTTCAACGCCAGCATATTGCTCGATGGCGATGGCAAGGTTCTGAAGGAGAAGCCGGATTTTAGAGCGTATTTCACGAACGAGTTTTTGGGCGCGTAATCTCTCCCCTCGAGGGGGAGATGTCGCCGAAGGCGACAGAGGGGGTCGATACGTCCTGACGCGACTTCCTATCGCGGACAGAGGACGTCAGCGCCTTACGCGCCGCGACCCCCTCTGGCCTGCCGGCCATCTCCCCCTCGAGGCGGGAGATTGCGCCTCACCGCCTTCTCCCTCACATATCGATCATCGAGCGCTTCACCCGGCCGATGATGGTGATGGCGCCTTCGAGCGCCGGCGGCGGGATGTCCATGTAGGAGGCCGGCTGGAAGGGCGGGTTCTCGTTGGGGCGGTAGCGCTTGTAGGTGGCCTGGCCGGATTCGTCCGAAATGACGTAGCAGCCATTGGTCACCAGCCGCTTGTCCCTGAGGTTGACGAAGATGATCGAATCCGGTGGCGAGATCTTGTTCATCGACGGGCCGTCGACGCGTAGCGCAATCCATTGGCCCTGCTCCAGATCGGTGGTGGGGATGGTCGGATAGTCGCTGAGATTGACCACCATGTCCTGGCTGCCGAGTTCGCCGGCGCTGATCCATGAGACAATGGGCACGTCGACGGTGGCCAGCGACGGCATCGGGATCTGCCGGCCCGACTCGTCAAAGCCGAAATGGCCACCCGAAAGGCTGCCGCCGTCGCCGTTGAACAAGAGCCAGCCGGGATCGACGCCGAACAGGCGGCCGTATTTCTCCGCCGCCTTGCGCGACAGCGGCCGGTTGCCGTTCTCGTGACTGATCAGCGTGTTCTTGTTGATGTCGCGCAATGCCCGCGCGGCGTCGCTCGGCGAGGCATAACCCGCCTCCGCCCGTGCCTGCTGCAATCTGTGCTTCGGTTCCTGCATCGTACAAATTGCCTGAAATTTATCGTCCAATACGTACGATTTCGCTTGCGTACGTTTCGTACATATCGTACGCTTAGCGCATGATCGAACAAACCGCAAGCGTTTCCGCAGGCATCCTCAGCTTTCTCCCATCGTCCGGGCTGTCCTCCTCCCCGGTCCGGACGCAAACCGGGGCTCTTGCCCCGGATCCGGTCGAACCGTCGTTCCCCCGATCGACCGGAACGGCCGGAGCCGCTCCTCTCCCGGCTCCGGCCACCTCTTCGGCCCATGGCGCCGCCGGTGCGCCAAGGGCTGTCTCCGGCGGGCAGGGTATTTCCTGCATCCGCACGGAAGATGGCACCGTCATCCTGTTCGACCGGCTGACGGGCAGGGCGGTTTCCGCCCTCACCAAAGCGGCCGCCGAAGCCGCCTTGCGGCATCTCGCCGGCTCGCTGCCGGCCGCCAGTATCGGCTGACCGCACCGACCATCCGCTCTGATTTTTTCCCGTAGGCCCTCGGGCCGGCGCTCCGCCTTTGCGCGCGCAATCAATGGATACCGACATGACTGCCTATACCGAGACCGAATTGCAGGAGATCGCCGTCTGGCTGAGGGATGGCCTGTCGGCCACAGGGATCGCCGTCCGCTTCACGGCGCTGCGCGGCAGTCCGGTCTCGCGCAATGCCATCATCGGCATCGTCCACCGCAACAGCGCGTTGAAGACCATCGGCTTCGCCAACCCCAGAGGCGGCAGGTCCGGCGGCCGACCGAGGAAGAATGCGACGGGGAAGACTGCGGCAAACGAGAATACCGCCAAGAGGAATCCGCCGGCGCAGCCAAGCAAGCCCGTAACGGAAGTAGGAGTTTCGAAGCAGGCCGCGCCGGTCAAACCGGCCGCCAAACCGACCCGTCAGCCATCGGCGGCCAGGCCTCTGTTGCCAGCCCGTCCGGCGCCCTCGATCCGGGGCGAAGGACGGCTGGTGGTGGACGGCGAAATCTACCGCTTCAATGTGCCGGCGCCGCGCCCTGCCTCGCTCGGGCGTCAGCCGCATGTCGCCGCCATGCGCTTCATCGACTGCCTGTTCGACCGCTGCCGCGCGCCGCTCGACCTGACGCTGGAGGAAGACCCCGACAACGATGCTCCCGGCAGCCGGCCGGGGCTCGAGATGCTGTGCTGCGGCCTGCGCACAAGGGCGCTGAAAAGCTACTGCGAATACCACCAGGCGCGCTTCCACCGGCCTGTGGCGGAGATGGTGTGAGCGACCCGTGAGGCTCTGTTCCTCTCCCCACTCCGTGGGGCGAGGAACCCAGGTTCTGCTACGCCACCCCATTCGCAACCAGGAGGAATCATACATGGGTAGCAAGATTGCCAGGAAGGCAAAGTCGCAGCCGCCGAAGCTGCCAGCGGGCGAAGCCGAGCAGGTGCGCATCCGCCGCGAGATCGGCCATGATTTCGCGCTGAAGGACGATCGCTTCGGCCGCAAGCGGTTGAGCGTCGGCACCGAAGAGGCGCGGCGCGTCTACGAGGTCTCCAATGACGGCTACACCGCGACCGGCGGCATCGTGCGGGTGCGCAATGTCGATCCGCTGGTCGGCATCACCTCGCTGACCCGCCAGCAGCGTGAGGCCGGCCAGCGGTTTCGCGACGATTTCGAGCGCGCCTCGCGTGACGGGCTGCGGCCGATGCCGTGGGAAGAGCGCATTGACGGCGGCCGCATCAATGGCGGCATCCCCGACCGCGTGCTCAACGCCGGCCGCGCCCACACCCATGCCATCGCCGCCATGGCCCACTGGGAAGTGGCGGAGGTGGTTCGCAAAATCTGCCTCGAAGGCCAGTCGGTGAAGGCGCTCGCCGAACGCACCGGCGAGGGACGAGATGTGGTGGTGAAGCTGTTGAAGGTCGGGCTCGACCTTTTGGCCGTGGGTTACGGGACGATGCTGATGCGGAAGCCGCGATAAGGCCGGCAGCCGCGCAGGAAGCGGCCGGCCGGCAGATGCCGGCCGACCGGTTTCACCCTATCGGATCACCGTTCGCAAACGCGAATTTCCTCGACGATCCTGTGATGATGGCGCCAATGCTTGACCAAC
Source organism: Mesorhizobium sp. M0761 (assembly GCF_040320205.1). Lineage (NCBI taxonomy): Bacteria > Pseudomonadati > Pseudomonadota > Alphaproteobacteria > Hyphomicrobiales > Phyllobacteriaceae > Mesorhizobium > Mesorhizobium sp. M0761. The sequence continues at coordinate 109,143 of NZ_JAMYPF010000007.1, read as the reverse complement.
TCTATGCGGCAATGGCGATGGTGCCTGTGATACCTGTGGTACCTGAAGCCGTTATCGTAGGCATTATACTGGTAGTAGGGGCGAGGAGCGTAGCGATCGTAATAGTCGCCATAGCTGTCATTGTAGTCATCGTCATAGTAGCCGTTGCCGTTGCCGATGCCGATCACGACGCGCCCGCCGGCATTCGCCGGGGCGATCATCGCCGCCGCCGCAGTGATAGCGATAGCCGAAGCAAGCAGGAGCTTTCTCATAGCTGCCTCCTATTCAAGGTTGCGCTAATATAACTCGCTGGGCACGACCTCGTTCCATAATTTTGCAAGATGCGAACGACCCCTGCGCCGTGCATTGCGAGGAAAGCCAGCGTCACCTCCTGTCAGCATCGTCCCCCGATTTTTGAACCCTTCGCCGCCCCAGCCATTAATCCGGCATGAAATCAGCAAGGGAAGGACGAGACCATGCATGTCATTCTTGGAGGTACCGGCCATGTCGGCTCGACGGCGGCAATGGCGCTGTTGCGGCAGGGCGAGGATGTCACGGTGGTGACGCGCGACGAGGCGAAGGCCGCATGGTTGGTTGAACAGGGCGCGGAGGCTGCGGTTGCCGATGTGCTCGATGTCGAGGCACTGCGTGAAATCTTGCGGCGCGGCAAGCGGGCGTTTCTGCTCAACCCGCCGGCCGATCCATCGACCGACACCGACGCCGAGGAGCGCAAGACGGTTGCCGCGATTGCGGCGGCACTGGAGGGCTCCGGCCTCGAAAAGCTGGTGGCGGAATCGACCTACGGCGCGCAGGCCGGCGAGGGTGTCGGCGATCTCACCGTCCTTTACGGCCTCGAGCAGAAGCTGAAGGCCCAGGCCATTCCGGCAAGCATCAACCGCGCCGCCTATTACATGAGCAACTGGGATCAGGCCCTGGAGACGGCGCGGCGCGACGGCGTCATCACCTCCTTCTTCCCGGCGGATTTCGAGCTGCCGATGGTGGCGCCGCAGGATCTCGGCGAGGCCGCGGCGAGACGTCTGCTGGAGCCGGCGGACAAGACCGGCACGCACTATATCGAGGGCCCTCGGCGCTACTCAGCCGCCGATGTCGCCGCAGCCTTCAGTGCGGCGTTGCGCAAAAACGTGCGCGTGGTCACGGTGCCGCGCGAGCGCTGGACAGAAACCTACGAAAAACTCGGCTTCTCCAAAACGGCGGCCGAGTCCTATGCCCGCATGACCGGGGCCACGCTGGACAAGCCGGCGGAGCCGGAAAACCCGGAGCGCGGCACGACCAGCCTGGAAAGCTATATTGCTGCGCTGGTCGAGGGCCGGCCGGAAGACCTGTTGAAGGGTGCCGCGTAAAGTGAAGGGTTGCTGTTGAGAAACAGGCGCTTCGACGACTACGTGGCCCGCTATTCCTATTGCCTGACCGTTCGGCAGTTGCCCGCCGGCGGCGTGGTCTTGCAGATATCGATGGAGGTGCGCGTGTCGCCGTGACCGGTTTCGGTTATCAGATTCAGGTCCAAAAGTTCGTATGTCACGAGGTATCGTATGCTGTCGTCGGGTATTTTTTGCATGGCCGATACGATCCACGAACCTGCTTTCATCTCGGTGAAATAGCTGTCGACCTTGCGTTCATACCATTTGGGTATCGGAACGAGGACGATGGTCTTCTTGCCGTGGATTTTCTTGGCGGTCGGCAGCATGATCCGGTGAATGCCGACAAAGGCGCGGCTGTCTGCCAGGCGCCGTACGCCGCCAGCAAGAACCATCGTACAAGCTGACGAACAGACTGCGCCGACGGGGTTGGCGACGCCGAAGCGGAGGTCGCCCGGCCCGCAGGCTTTTGTGTCTGGCGCGCATTCGGAGAACTCCGTCTTGCCAACCATCGTGTCGAGCCCGCTGGCGCGGATCATATGGCCAAGCGCCATCGCCGCATCGGTCTCGCCGCCCGGGGAATTCAACGCCAAAGGCAATTTGCGGGGGCCGAGTTTTTTCAGCAAGGCCTTCAGCAAAGCTGGCGTGCCGGCCACGATGTGACCTTCCGCCGAAATCCATTCCGGGCATGTCGGCTCGCATCCTGGCGTGCTGTTGCGTACAACGACGAAGTGCATCGCCGGTGTATATGCCAGTATGGCAGGCTCAGGCGTCGTTTGGGCGATCGCGCCGCCAATCGCCAGCAGCACGAAAACCAACGTCCATGCGAATGTCTTCATGCCGAGCCTCGCCTGGCAGAGCATCACTTGAGAAATGGATCTTTGCAAGCATTATCAAAACAAGCCGAGCACGTGTTTCTATCGGCCGCGCACTATCTCTGCATGATGGACAGGCCGCTACTGGCGGCCCCTGTCTGAACCGTCGTCGCTTTCCGCCGCCGTCTCCCATCCAAACACACTGCGCCCGCCAAGCAGGTGCGACTGGTCGAACTCGCCGGCGACGATCTCCTTAAGGCTCGGCCCGGTGACGTAGCGCTCCAGCCGCCGCGCTTCGCCATCCAGGCGCTTCAGCGCGCCAAGCTCTTCCTCGCGGCCGAGCTTGGCCTTGCCGACGGCCGATTTCAGCACCGCGATCGTCTCGTCATAGACTTTCAGCGGCACCGGGAAGGGATGCCGGTCCTTGCCGCCATGGGCAAGCGAAAAGCGCGCCGGGTCGGAGAACCGGCAAGGCGCGCCATGCACCACTTCCGCCACCATGGCCAGCGCCCGCACTGTGCGCGCGCCGACGCCGGGCACCAGCAGCAGTTCGGGAAAATTGGCCGGCCCGCTTTCGATGGCCGCCGAGATGTTGCCGTGCAGCCGGTGCATGACGATGTCGCTCTCGCGCACATCGTGATGCGCCGGCATCACCAGATTGGGCAGCATCGGCTGCCCCGGCGGTTTCGCGGGCGCCGCTTTCGGCGGCGGCTCCAGCACGGCAAGCTCGTCAAGGATCCGCTCCGGGCTCATGGTCTTCAACAGGTCGAGCTGTCCGGTCCGCGACGGCTCGGCGCGATGGTCGGTGAGGTTGACGATCTCGCCCTGCCGCTCACCCTCGATCGCCGCGTGCGGCTGGTCGACGAAGCTGGTCAGCCCTTCCGACAGCCAGTGATAACGGCGCGCCTGGCGGCTGTCGCCATTCATCCCTTGCTGCACCACCACCCAGCGGCTGTCATCGGTGACGATGAAGCCGTGCAGATAGAGGTCGAAGCCGTCCTGCACCGCCGCGCTGTCCACCTTGGCGACGAGGCGGCTGGCGGTGGCGAGGGCCGCGCCATCGATGCCGACGCGTTCGCCGATCGCGGTCAGCTCCTGCGGCGTCTTGCGCGAATGCGCGCCGCGCCCGCCGCAGACATGGATGCCGAGCTCGCGAGACATCGGGTTCAGCCCGCGCTTCAGCGCGCCGACGACCGAGGTGGTGATGCCCGAGGAGTGCCAGTCCATGCCCATGACGGCGCCGAAAGACTGGAACCAGAACGGATGCGCCAGCCGCCGCAACAGCTCGTCGCGGCCATAGTGATGGATGATCGCCTCGCACAGCACCGCGCCCAGCCGCGTCATGCGATCGCCCAGCCATTTCGGAACCCGCCCGCCATGCAGCGGCAAGTCCGCACTGCCGCTTCGCTGCGTCAAGTGAATGCTCCGTGGATGCCGCGCACCGGCGGTGCGCCTGTGATGTAGATGGCATTTGGGGGGCGATTTGCAAGCGGGGTGGGGGCGGCGACTATCGTCGCCCTACGCTCTTCTTGGTGTCTCGCCGAAAGATGCAGTTACGCCGCCTGTCGCACCTGGCAATAAGGTCGGCTCCCTGCTTGAAGGCGAGACAGGTCTCGAATAGAGCTTATCCAGCCGACGGCAACTATTAAACCAAAACGATGTCGCAATTCTGGTGGGTAAATCACAGTCAGACCGCCCGCCAAGAGATCGACGGGCAATATCTCTGGTCGCCCAAAACTCAGAAGAATGGGGCACGCAGCGAGTTCTACAAAAATATGCGTCGGGCGACACCTGGTGACCTCGTGTTGTCTTTTTTCGGTCAAGCCGTGCGCTATATTGGTCGGGTAGCGGAGTTTGCATTCACAGCACCGAAACCACCGGAGTTCAAGAACACTGGAGCCAATTGGAACGAGGAAGGTTGGCTTCTCCCGGTGTATTGGGCGCCGCTCCTGCCGACGGTGCGCCCGTCGGACATAATTGGCGAATTGGGTCCGCTTCTGCCTCCCCGATACTCGCCCATCGACCCAAACTCCGGATCAGGCCGTCAAAACGCCTATCTCGCGAGCGTATCGCAAGAGGTGTTTCACACCATTGTCGCGGGTACAGCTTTCGACCGCGAAGCTCTGAGGCGTGGTGGCGCAAACAGTCTCACTTTCGAAGTCGTCAATGAAGTTTTAGAGGACGTCGTTGAGCGCCGTATCCGAGACGACCTCCAACTCGAGGACACTGTAAAGACGAGCGTCATTCAAGCTCGTCGCGGCCAAGGTAAATTTCGTTCCAATGTCGAAGCCATGGAGCGCTCGTGCCGACTCACAGGGGTCACCAATCCCTCGTTGCTGATTGCAAGCCACATCAAGCCTTGGCGCCTATGCGCTTCCGCGCAGGAGCGCTTGGACGGCATGAACGGGCTGCTCCTCACGCCTGATGCCGACCACCTCTTTGACCGTGGCTTCATCAGTTTTGAAGATAGCGGGCAGGTCCTCATATCCCAGCGCGTCGACAAGACTGATTTGCGGCGGCTCGGTTTCGAGCAATTGGTGATGCAGAGTTTCGGCTTTGCCGAAGCCCCCGCCGTCTGGCGCACTAGCACCTTCACCCCGCCGCAGCAGGCTTACCTCGCTCACCATCGAGAGGATGTGTTTGTGGCATAGCTCCCATCAACTGAGCGGTCAGCCGTCAGGTCCCCTTACCTCGCCGCCCCCTAAAACACCGCCTTCTCCAAGACCGGCTCCAGTGATTCAGCAAATGGCGTCGCCAGGTGGTGCCGGTCGCGGAAGGCGAGTTGGCCGTTGATGAACACGTGGCAGGTTTGGGCGTCGCAGAACTGGCTGGTCAGGTCGACATAGGTGGCGCCGGGCACGCTGCGCACGACGTCGCGCTCGGCCGCGGCGATGTCGTCGTTCGCCGCCGCGTCCCTCGGCGTGTCGCAGACTTCAGGCACCTGCCCGCGCCACAGCGCCCGCGCCACGCATTTGTCGGCATAGCTTCCATTGTAGGGAACGTCCCGGATTACCGCGACCTTGATCCCGGCCCGGCTGAATGCCGCCAGCGTCCAGCGCAGGCCGGCCTTCCACTCCTCGTTCCAATCGGCGTGCTTCAGTTCCTTGTGCGATTCCTTCATCACATTGCCGATCGAGAATTCCGAGATCACCACCATGTGCGGGTGCAACGCGATAATGTCCTTGACCGATTGCTCCCGCCACTGGTCGCATTCGGTGTAGTCGCGCTTCAGCCGCCAGTTCCAGGTCGTCACCCGCGAGGCACGGCAGGACGATTTGAGATAGGTGACGAGGCGATAATTGTTCTTGGCCGCCGCCTCGATCAGCGGCGTCGACCAGTGGTCGGCATGCGAATCGCCGAACAGCGCAATCGAGCGCCCGGCGTCCTTGTTGCCGAACACGCAGGCCTTCGGCGTCACCGTCTCAAAGGAGAGAATACAGCCGGCCGCGCGCGCCGTGGACGGCTGCGCGGCGCTGGCGGCAATGCTGCGCTGCTCAGGGTCCAGATCGTGGACGGCAAGCCTGGCATTGGCGTAGGCGGCTGCGACGCCGGTGCCGGTCAGGAGGACGGCCGGCACCAGCGCCCGCGCCGCACTGGCCATCAGCCAGCCATTGCGGCGGATCGGGTTTTCGATGACATGATAGGTGAACCCCGACAGCGCCAGCGTCAGCGCCAAGCAGCCGAGCCGCTGCAGCGGCGAAAGTTCCGGCGTCAGCATCGTGGCATACACGATCACCGGCCAGTGCCAGAGATAGAGCGAGTAGGAGAGTTTGCCGACCCATTGCAGCGGCGCCAGCGCCAGTGCCTCGATCGGGCTTTTCTTAGCGCTCTCCTGCTGCGCGTGCGCCGCTCCTGCCAGCAGCAACAGCACGGTGCCGGCCACCGGCACCAGGGCGAGGAAACCCGGGAAGGGCGTTTCGTCGCTGAAGGAAAGATAGGCGCCGGCAATCAGCGCTAGGCCGAGCCACGCCAGCGGCGTGGCGAGCCGCGGGCGGTTTTGCCAGACTTGCTGCGGCACCATGCTGGCCAGTCCGCCGGCGGCGAACTCCCAGGCGCGTAGCGGCGAGAAATAGAAGGCCCAGGGCTGCGAGACCGTGGTGAGCCACGCGCAGACGGCGAACGAGACGAGGCCGGCAATGCCGATCACCAGGATCGCGCCGCGCTTGCCGGGGCGCAGCCATGCCGCCAGCACAAGCAGCGCCGGCCAGGCGACATAGAACTGCTCCTCCACCGACAGCGACCAGAAATGGACAAACGGGTTGCTGGCCGCATCGGCGGCGAAATAATCGAACGACCAGCGGATCAGCCACAGATTGATCATGTAGGCCGAGGCGAACATGGCGCCTTTGGAATAGAGCGATTGTTCCTCCGGCGACAGGATGAAGGCGCCGGCCACCAGTGTGGCGAGGATGACGAACAGCGACGCCGGCAACAGCCGCCGAGCGCGCCTGGCATAGAACCGCCACAGGTTGAGCCGCCCGGTCTCGGTGATTTCGGCAAGCAGGTGTTTTGTGATCAGATAGCCCGAGATGACGAAGAAGATGTCGACGCCGGTGAAGCCGCCGGGCAGGCCGGTGAAGCCGAAATGAAAGGCGATCACGCCTGCCACCGCCAAGGCACGCAGTCCTTCGATATCGGGCCGGAACGATGCTGACACGATTTGCCACCTCGTGCTGGTGCATGACCCCGCCTCGGCGAGTAACGATCGCGCCGGGATCATACGTGCGGCAGCTTCGCGCCCAACGGGACACGGCGCTGCAACCGTTGACAGTCGGACCAAGACTCCGCCCTATGGGTCGATATCGCAATGCAACAAATCTAACGCAGTGCAACATTGGGGGAGATTAGCGCGCGCCGTTCGCCAATCTCCGACGCCACACGTCGGCCCTTGCGTTGCTCCCGTCACACGCATCGGCTATCCAACCGGCAGCCATGCAATTCAAACGGAGCCTCCCATGACCAACACCACCATTTTCAAATTCGGCGCTGTCGAGCATGCCGAGGGCGGCGACTTACCGGGCTGGATCGTTGTCGCGGGCCGGCCGACCATGCAGACCGCCGTGCAGCACACCACCGCCGACGGCAAGGTGCTGTCGGGCACCTGGCGGGCCTCGCCCGGCACTTATCACGCCACCTACACCGACTATGAGTTCGTGCACATGATCGCCGGCCGCATCATAATCACGCCCGATGGCGGCACGCCTGTCGAGGTCGGTCCGGGCGATGCGTTCGTGGTCGAAGCCGATTTCAAGGGCACCTGGCAGATCCTCGAGCCGGTAACCAAGCACTTCGTCGTCAAGCTTGCTTGATCGACGTCGTCAAGCTTGCTTGATCGACGTCGCCAGGGTCGCCTGATCGGCTCGTCGTCAGGCTTGCTTGATCGCGTCGTCGGCAGTTCCTGATCGGTGCCGATACACCTCGGCCGGCGCGGTTCATCGCCAGCGTCCCCCTCGCCCAGCAGGGGGAGGGGGACGTAGCGAAGCGAATATCGGTTAAGAGGGCGTCACCTCGTTCGCTTCGAACCGATGCGGATCGAAAAGCTGAGACGATGGCGTTCTGCGGAGCCTGGTCGAGATAACGCAGGCCAGGACTGCTGCCCGGTCGCCGGCGCGTCAGCCAAGAGCGAGCGGCGCACTTCGAGAGTGCATGCCGCCCGTCCGGCGCCGGGCCGTCAATGCTGTTGTTACGAAACCCCCCAGCCCCGTCTCAACCGCCACGGCCATGGCGTGACCCATGGCTTGCTATACGCATGCAGCACCGCGGTCTGTCAACGCCGCCCGCGATGGCCGCGGGGGGTCGCCTTTGCACCTCCCGGCCAGCTTCTAACCGGCCGCGCGGACGCCATTCGCCGCTGCAAAATGCGCTTGAAATGGCGGTTTTCCGGGTGTTCCGGCCGCTCCGGAGCGGCCCTTTGGCGCGACAGAGGTCGCGATCTAGGCGATTGGATGAATTTGTCTTTCGCGGCTGAAACGTTTCAGGAGCCGGTTTGTAAACCTGACTTTTTTTGGGTGTATTTCCCTCACGTCAGTTTTGCACTCCAGCCGGCCCGATCGACCCGCCGGAGGGCAAGCCTCAGGGGCCGGCGTCGGCGCTCTGAGTCTCTCGGACGGACGGGCGCCGGACCATGCCGCTGACGACATAGGCCGCCGCGCCCAGCGCCGTGATCCAGAAGCTCGTCGGCCAGTCGGTCAGGAAGGCGAGCGTCAGGCTGATCCAGGCGATGATCACGGCAAGCGCGATGGACGTCAGCACGCCGGCTCCGACGCCGCTGGTAAGCCTGAGCGCGGTGGCTGCAGGCGCCACCATCAGCGCGAAGACGAGCAGCACGCCGACGATCTGCACCGCCTCGGACGTGGCGACGGCGACCAGCACCATGAACAGGGTCGAGACAAGAGTGAGCGGCACGCCGCGCGCTTCGGCGAGTTCCGGCTGCAGGCTGGCGAACAGCAGCGGCCGCGCGATCAGCAAAAGCGCGACAAGGATCGCCACCGCCAGCACCGCAAGCACGATAACGGTGCGCAGGCTGATGCCCAGCACATTGCCGAACAGCACGTTGGTCGCCTGCGAGGCGAAGGCGGTGTAGAAATGCAGAAACAGCAAGCCCAGGCCGAGCGACAGCGTCAAAACGATGCCGATGGCGACGTCGCGATGCGCGCGTTCGCCGAGCAGGCCGATGCCGATGCCGGCGGCGACGGTGAACACGGTGAGGCCGAGAAACGGCGACAGCCCGATCAGGCCGGCGCCGGTGGCCCCGGGAAAGCCGACATGGGAGAGCGCATGGCCGGCGAAGGTCTGGCCCCGGAGCACGAGGAAATAGCCGACCGCGCCCGAAACGATGCCGACGATGGTGCAGGCATAGAAGGCGTTGCGCATGAATTCATAGTCAAAGATCGTGGACATGCGCCCCGCTCTCCAGTTCGACATCGTCGGCCATGACGAAGATGCGGCCGGCAACCCGCACCACATTGATATGCGTGCCATAGAGTTTCGACAGCACCGGACCGCTGATGACCTCGTCGACGGAACCGATCGCCGCCTTGCGGTTGCCGAGATAGAGCACGCGGTCGACGGCGCGCAGCAGCGGGTTGATCTCGTGCGAGCAGAACAGCACGGCAATGCCGAGCCGCTCGCCGATGTCGTGCACCAGGTCGATGATCGCGCGCTGATGGCCCGCATCGAGGCTGATCAGCGGCTCGTCGAGCAAAAGCAGTTGCGGATTGCCGATCAACGATTGCGCGATCAGGATGCGCTGGCGCTCGCCACCGGAAAGCTCGCCCAAGGGACGGCGCGCGAGGCTGCCGGCGCCCACCTCTTCAAGTGCCTTCCACGCCGCCTCCTTCTCGGCAGCCGATGCGACGGGCCAGCCCCAGCGATGCCCGCCGGCGGCACTCAGCACGAAGTCGAGGCCGCTGACGCCGACATCGCCAAGCGCGCGCCGCGCCTGCGGCATATAGCCGATGTCGGCGTTGCCGCGCGTCGGCGATTTGCCAAGCACCGAAATGGCGCCGCCGGCCGGTTTGATCAGGCCGAGAATGGCGCGCAGCATCGTCGTCTTGCCGGCGCCATTGGCGCCGAGCAGGCCGACAAAGGCGCCTTGCGGTAGAGAAAAGGAGACGTCGGATAAAACCCGGCGTCCCCCATAGGTCAGCGTGACCTTGTCGAATTCGATTGCGTTCATTTAGTCACATTCATTCGCAGTCACATTCATTGTGTGCGGGCGGCGAGCGCCTTCTGGACCGCGTCGATCTGGCCGCCGAACCAAGTCTGGATCGTCTGACCCGCCGGTTCCGTCTCGGTGACGCCGATGACCGTGACCTTGTTCTGCTTGGCGATGTCGAGCAGCCTTGTCGTTGCCTCGTCGATCACCTGCGAATTGTAGAACAGGATCTTGGCCGAGCCGTCCTTCAGGCTGTTTTCGAACGCCGCCACCTGCGTGGCGCTCGGCTCCGCATCGTTCATCAAGGCCACCTGGAAATCGTAGTTCAGCATCTTGAGACCGAGCGCTTCCGCCATGTAGCCGAAGACCGGCTCGGTAGCCGTCACTTCGGTGCCGGCATAGGTGTTCTTGACGTCGGTGATTTCCTTGTCAATGGCCTCGAGCGAGGTCTGGAATGCCTTCAGGTTCGCCTCATAATACACGGCATTGGCCGGATCGCGCTTGGCAAGGTCGGCGCTCAGCGCCTTGGCGATGGCCGGCAGCGTCGCCGGGTCGTACCACAGATGCGGGTTGTCGCCCGACTTCTTGCCGATCAGGTCGGCGGCGACGATGGTCGTGCGATCCTTGGCTGTCGAGGCCGACAGCAGCTTGTCCATCCACGGATCGTAATCGGCGCCGTTATAGATGACGATCTTGGCATCGGCGATGGTGCGCGCCGTCGACGGGCTGGTCTCGAACAGATGCGGATCGTCGTCGGGATTGGCCAGGATGCTGGTGACGGTGACGTTGCTGCCGCCGATCTGGCGGGCAAGGTCGCCATAGAAATTCTCGGCCGCCACGATGGTCAGCTTGTCTTCGGCGCGGGCAGCCGTGCCGGTCAAAAGCGGCACCGCGACGAGCAGCGCGGCGAGAAAGGGAATGCGACGCATCCGTGGTCTCCTTGCAGTCTGAAATGTATGTCGCCGGAGAGGCGGGCTGTGTAACTGTATAACAGTAACAATATAACGTTTGCGTCGAAAATACGGCTGATGTCAATGGGCTTTTCGAGCCGCGCAGTTTTTCACGCGCACAAAACCGTGAGCGGCCTGCGCCGATCAGGCGGAGCCACTCATGGCGGTATCCTGATGAATTCGCGGCGGGTAAGTTCCTTGCTTGTTGACGTCAGTTTTGCGGACGCCTTCCCTCCCACGCGTCCTGCAACAGGGCGCGGATTGCGGCGCGGTCGAAAGGCCGCGGATTCCAGTATGGGTTCCTGGTCGCAATCTCGGCGGCGCGGTCGAGATCGGCCTGCTTGAGGCCGAGTTCTTTCAATGTAAGGGGCGCGCCGACCGCCTTGGCGAAATCGTGGAGACCGCTACCGGCGCTGCCGTCAAACAAGTCGGCGACCGGCTTCAACAAGTCGGGCACCGCGACGGCGTTGAAACCGATCGTGTGCGGCAACATCACCGCATGCGTCTCGGCATGCGGCATGTCGAAAGAGCCGCCGAGCGTGTGACAGATCTTGTGATGCAGCGCCATGCCGACGGCGCCGAGCACCGTACCGCACAGCCAGGCGCCGTAAAGCGCATCGCCGCGTGCATCGATATTTCCAGGCTCCTTGGTCAACACCGGCAGCGCCGCCTTCATGGCGCGCAATCCTTCTTTCGCCATCAGGGTGGAAATCGGATTGCGATCCTGCGCGTAAAGCGCTTCGGCCGCGTGCGCCATGGCGTTGAGTCCTGACGCGACGCTCATCGCTATCGGCAGGCCGACGGTCAGCTCTGGATCGTAGATCACCACTTCCGGCAGGATCCTTGCGTCACGCATTGTGGTTTTTTCGCCGTTCTCGGTCTGACCGAGGATCGGCGTCACCTCCGAGCCGGCATAGGTGGTCGGGATGACGATCTGCGGCAGGTCGGTGCGCCAGGCGATCGCCTTGCCGAGACCGGTGGTAGAGCCGCCGCCAAGCGCGACAACGCAGTCAGCCTTGACCTCGGTTGCCTTGGCCATTGCCGTTTGGGTTACCTCGACCGGCGTGTGCATGGCGGCGCCCGAAAAGATGCCGGCCGCCAGCGCGCCGAGGGACTTGGCAAGCGCCTCGCCGTCGGCAGCCCGATGCGGCGTCGACAGCACCAGCGCGCGCTTGCAGCCGAGCTTTTCGATCCAGGTGCCCACCTCGGACGACGCGCCATTGCCGAAGACAATATACGCAGGGCTGCCGGAGTAGGTGAACGTCCTTGTCATGCCGATCCGCTCCCTTTGCATACTATCACTGTGACGGAGCCGAAATCGAACGACCAGCTCTCGTCGCCGGCGACACGTTTGCGTCGTTACCGTCTCGCAAGCGGGGCCTGATCTCTCCCGCGTACTCGCAAACGTATCGCCTTGACCACAAAAACGTCAAAAAAGTATCAGTGAGGTGGACACACCGTGGTGGCGGCTGCATGAATTGCCGCCTAAGCTTCGATCACTGCAGAGAGCGGCAAACGCGGCCTGCGGGAGATGGCACTGCAACTGGTCGCATGACCGGACCGGCGCCGGGAGGAACTGACATGAATCCGGACTTGGAAGTCGTCCAGATCAGACGCGGCGAGTCGTTCAAGGCCTGGGCCCACGGCTACCCCTTCCACACGGTGCGCTGGCACTTCCACCCCGAATACGAAATCCATCACGTCGTCGCCACCACGGGCCATTATTTCGTCGGTGACTTCATCGGCGAGTTCGAGCCCGGCAATCTCGTGCTCACCGGCCCGAACCTGCCGCACAACTGGGTCAGCGACGTGCCGGCAGGCGCCAGCGTGCCGCTGCGCGGCCGCGTCGTGCAGTTCTCGCAAGAGTTCATTGCCGACGCCACCGCCGCGTTGCCGGAACTTGCCGGTTGTGAAAACATTCTCGAGCTCAGCCGCCGCGGCGCGCTGTTCTCCACCGCTACCGCCAAGCTCGCCGCACCTGTGCTGGCCGAACTGGTCGAAGCGCAAGGCGTTCGCCGCATCGCGCTGTTCATGGAGCTGATCGATATTCTGAGCCGCGCCGCCGATGTGCGGACGCTGACCAGCGCCAGCTATCTGCCAGATCCCTCAGGCTTCATGTCGGCCGGCGTCAACAAGGCGCTTGCCTATATCAACGCCAACCTGACCGAGCCGTTCAGCGAAAGCGATCTGGCGGCGATCGCCGGGCGCAGCCCGAGCGCGTTTTCGCGCAGCTTCCGCCGTCACACCGGCATGGCGCTGGTGCAGTATGTCAACCGGCTGCGCATCAACCTTGCCTGCCAGCTGCTGATGAGCGAGGCCGACATGCCGATCACCGAGATCTGCTATGCCGCCGGCTACAACAACATCTCGAATTTCAACCGCCAGTTCCTGACCCAGAAAGGCATGTCGCCTTCGCGCTTCAGGGCCCTGCTGGCGGAAAACGTCAGCGCGGAGATTGCCGCCTAACAGGGAGGACCGGGAGGAGCCTAGACATTTACTGAGGTAAGAACGCGGGGTGCGTTGGAGGCGTCCCGTGCTGGAGATCGCTTGTCCCGAAATCCAGAGATATCAAGAGGATGCGCAGCACGGATCAAGTGCTCCGTTGTTCCTCGCAACAGCCCGACTGCAGTCAAGGCCCGGCGCCATGTGGTGTCCAGGGCTTCATGAAACCATTCCTTGAAACGGAGCTATCGAAATGACCAGATTTGCCTGGAAATCGACGGGAGCCATCGCGCTCACTCTTTCTCTTCTTGGCGGCACCGCTGCCTTTGCCGCCCCGGTTACCGACGCCACGGTCGCCTTCTTGATGCCCGACCAGGCCTCGACGCGCTACGAGCAGCACGACTATCCCGGCTTCGTCGCCGAGATGAAAAAACTCTGCCCCGGCTGCAAGGTGATCTACCAGAACGCCGATGCCGACGCCTCGCGCCAGCAGCAGCAGTTCAACTCGGTGATCTCGCAAGGCGCCAAGGCGATCGTGCTTGACCCCGTCGACTCGACCGCCGCCGCCTCGCTGGTCAAGCTGGCGCAGAGCCAGGGCGTCAAGGTCATCGCCTATGATCGCCCGATCCCGACCGCACCTGCCGACTTCTACGTCTCGTTCAACAATGAAGGCATCGGCAAGGCCATTGCCGACTCGCTCGTCGAACACCTCAAGGCGCTGAAGGTCGACCCCGCCAGCGGCGGCCTGCTGCAGATCAACGGATCGCCGACCGACGCGGCCGCCGGGCTGATCAAGAAGGGCATCCATTCCAGCCTCGACAACAGCGGCTACAAGATCCTTGCCGAATACGACACGCCGGAATGGGCGCCGCCGAAGGCGCAGCAATGGGCAAGCGGCCAGATCACCCGCTTCTCCACGCAGATCGTCGGCGTCGTTGCGGCCAATGACGGCACCGGTGGTGGCGCCATCGCCGCCTTCAAGGCCGCCGGTGTCGATCCGGTACCGCCGGTGACCGGCAACGACGCGACGATCGCCGCACTGCAGCTGATCATCGCCGGCGATCAGTACAACACCATCTCCAAGCCGAGCGAGATCGTTGCGGCGGCTGCCGCCAACGTCGCCGTCCAGCTTCTGTCGGGCGAGACGCCGAAGGCCGAAATGACCCTCTACGACACCCCATCGCAGCTGTTCACGCCGGCGGTGGTGACGCAGGAAAACCTCAAGGCCGAGATCATCGACAAGAAGATCAACACCGCCGAAGAGCTCTGCGTCGACCGCTATGCCGAAGGCTGCAAGAAGCTCGGCATCACAAAGTGACAATGCAGGTCGCCCAAAATCGCGCAGCGGTTTTGGGATAAGACATGCATAAAAGGATGACCTAGAATCCTGATCCTGCTTTCCGGCCGCCCTTGCGGCGGCCGGAAGTTCGCAGTCACTCTTGACCGTCCATCCGGAAAGGTTTGCCACCATGTCTGACATCTCTGACGGACCGGTTTCGGCAGGCGAGCTGGTGCTCAGCCTGCGCGGCATCTCGAAGAATTTCGGCGCCGTTTCGGCGCTCACCGATATCGATCTCGATGTCCATGCCGGCGAGGTGGTGGCGCTGGTCGGCGACAATGGCGCCGGCAAGTCGACGCTGGTCAAGATTCTGGCCGGCGTCCACCAGCCGAGCTCGGGCACCATCAATTTCCGCGGCAGGCAAGTGACGATGCCCGACCCGAGCGCCGCGCTGACGCTCGGCATCGCCACCGTTTTCCAGGATCTGGCGCTGTGCGAAAACCTGGACGTCGTAGCCAACATCTTTCTCGGCAAGGAGCTCAACCCGCTGCGGCTGGACGAGGTGGCGATGGAAATTCGCGCCTGGACGCTGCTCAACGAATTGTCGGCGCGTATTCCAAGCGTCCGCGAGGCGGTCGCCTCGCTGTCCGGCGGCCAGCGCCAGACGGTGGCGATCGCCCGCTCGCTGCTGCTCGACCCCAAGGTCATCCTCCTCGACGAGCCGACCGCCGCGCTTGGCGTCGCCCAGACGGCGGAAGTGCTGAACCTCATCGACCGGGTGCGCGAACGTGGGCTCGGCGTGCTGATGATCAGTCACAATATGGAGGACGTGCGCGCCGTCGCCGATCGCATCGTGGTGCTCAGGCTCGGCCGCAACAACGGCGTCTTCGAACCCGACGCCTCGAACCAGGAACTGGTCAGCGCCATCACCGGCGCCGCCAACAATGCAGTGTCGCGCCGCGCCGAACGGCGCAAGGCCGCCGAACAAGCGAACAATCAGGAGCAGCGGCCATGAGCGCGGAGCCCAAGCAGGACACCTCCTCGTCGACGGCGCTCGACCGCAGCGACGTCCGCGTCAAGCACCAGGCCGGCGTTGGTGGCGCCATCAGCGCCTTCTTCGACCGCGTCCGCTCCGGCGACCTCGGCTCGCTGCCGGTGATTGTCGGACTGGTCATCATCTGGAGCGTGTTCACTGCCCTCAATCCGGTCTTCGTCTCGTCGAGCAATCTGGTCAATCTCCTGTTCGACTGCTCGACCGTCGGCGTCATCGCGCTCGGTATCGTCTGTGTGCTGATGGTCGGTGAGATCGACCTGTCGGTCGGCTCGATCAGCGGCTTTGCTTCGGCCATGGTCGGCACGCTGTGGGTCAACCAGGGCTGGCCGGTGGCGCTCGCCATCCTCGCCGCGATCGCCGTCGGCGGCTTCATCGGCGCGCTCTATGCCTTGCTGTTCAACCGGCTCGGCATGCCGAGTTTCGTCTCGACGCTGGCCGGCTTGCTCGCCGTGCTGGGCCTGCAGCTGTATATTCTGGGCTCCACCGGCTCGATCAATCTGCCCTATGGCTCGAACCTGGTGAATTTCGGCCAGTTGCTGGTCATGCCGGACTGGCTGTCCTATGCACTGGCGGCATTGCCCGGCATTGTCATGCTGATCGCCGGCCTGCGCACCGTCAGCCGCCGCCGGGCCGTCAATTTGTCGGCGCCGTCTGTCGGCGGCCTCATCGTGCGCGTCGCCGCCCTGACCATCCTGCTCGAACTGATCGTCGGTTATCTCAACCAGGCGCGCGGCATACCGTGGATGTTCGGCCTGTTCGTCGGCCTGGTGGTGGCGATGAACTATGCGCTGACCCGCACCCAATGGGGCCGCTCGATGACCGCCGTCGGCGGCAACCGCGAAGCGGCGCGCCGCGCCGGCATCAAGGTGCGCTCGATCTACCTCAGCGCCTTCGTCATGTGCTCGATGTTCGCCGCCCTTGGCGGCGTGCTGTCGGCGGCGCGGCTGGCCTCTGCCAGCCAGCAGGCCGGCACCGGCGACGTCAACCTCAACGCCATTGCGGCGGCGGTCATAGGCGGCACCAGCCTGTTTGGCGGCCGTGGCAGCGCCTATTCCGCGCTGCTCGGGATCATCGTCATCCAGTCGATCGCCAGCGGGCTGACCTTGCTCGATCTGTCATCGTCGCTTCGCTACATGATCACCGGCGCCGTTCTGGCAATTGCGGTCATCGTCGACTCCCTGGCACGCCGCTCGCGGGTTTCCCACGGCCGCGCCTGAACGCAACCGCAATCGATACGAGGATAGAATGGCTCAGGATTTGAGTGGAAAGGTCGCGGCGATCACCGGCGCCGCGTCGGGCATAGGCCTGGAATGCGCGAGAGCGCTGATTGCCGCCGGCGTTCGCGTTATGCTCGTCGACCGCGCCGCCGACGCGCTGAAAAGCGTCTGCACCGAACTCGGTCCCAACGCGATCCCGCTGGTGATCGATCTGATGGAGCCGGCCAGCGTCGCGACGATGATGCCGCAAATCCTGGACAAGGCCGGCCAGCTCGATATCTTCCACGCCAATGCCGGCGCCTATGTCGGAGGCCCGGTGCTCGAAGGCGACCCCGATGTGTGGGACCGCATGCTGAACCTCAACATCAACGCGGTGTTCCGTTCCATACACGCCGTGCTTCCGCATATGGTCGAACGAAAGACCGGCGACATCATCGTGACGTCCTCGATCGCCGGACTGGTGCCGGTGGTCTGGGAGCCGATCTACACCGCCTCCAAGCATGCCGTGCAGGCCTTCGTCCACACGGTGCGCCGGCAGGTCGCCCCGCACGGCCTGCGCCTCGGCGCGGTGCAGCCGGGGCCGGTGGTGACAGCGCTGATCAGCGACTGGCCGAAGGACAAGCTTGAGGATGAACTGGCCAAGGGCGGCCTGATTCAACCGGTCGAGGTCGCCGAAGCCGTGCTGTTCATGCTGACTAGGCCGAGAAATGTCACTATCCGGGATCTGGTGATCCTGCCGCAGAGCAATGATTTGTGAGGCAGTAGGCATTAGGCAGTAGGGAATGGGGAGAGGCTCTTGCAACTGGCCGTTCACTGCTGACCATCTCGCCTACTGCCTACTGCCTAACTTCTGAGGTTCCCATGTCCCACTTCCTCGGCATCGATGTCGGCACTGGCAGTGCCAGGGCGGGGGTATTCGACAGCAAGGGCACCATGCTTGCCTCGGCGAAGCGCGACATCGCTCTGTTCATCGAGCCCGGCGAAATCGCCGAACAGTCGAGCGAGGACATCTGGCGTGCGGTTTGCGCCAGCGTGCGCGAGGCGGTGACCAAGTCGGGGCTCGCTGGGCGCGACATTGCTGGCATCGGCTTCGACGCCACCTGTTCGCTGGTCGTGGTCGGCAAGGACGGCGCGCCGTTGCAGGTCGGCAGTTCCGGCGACAGTCAGCGCAACATCATCGTCTGGATGGATCACCGCGCGCTCGACCAGGCGCAGCGCATCAATGCCGGCAAGCACGCCGTGCTCGACTATGTCGGCGGCACCATCTCGCCGGAAATGGAAACGCCGAAGCTGCTGTGGCTGCGCGAGAACCTGCCCGCCACCTTCGATGCGGCCGAGCATTTCTTCGACCTGACGGACTATCTGACCTGGCGCTCAACCGGCAGCCTGGCGCGCTCGATCTGCACGCTGACCTGCAAATGGACCTATCTCGGTCATGAGCGGCGCTGGGACGATGCCTATTTCCGTGCCATCGGCCTCGGCGCGCTCGCCGATGAAGGCTTTGCCCGCATCGGCACCGAAATCGTCGAAGGCGGCACGGCACTTGCCCAAGGCCTGACTGAGGCCGCCGCGGCCGATCTCGGCCTGCTGCCGGGAACGCCGGTTGCGGCCGGCCTGATCGATGCCCATGCCGGCGGCGTCGGCACGGTTGGCGGGCAGGGCTCGGTCGGCACCTTGCAGTCGCGCATGGCCTATGTGTTCGGCACTTCGGCCTGCACCATGGCCAGCACCAGCGAGCCGGCCTTCGTGCCCGGCGTCTGGGGCCCGTATTTTTCCTCGATGGTGCCGGGGCTTTGGCTCAATGAAGGCGGGCAATCGGCGGCGGGTGCTGCAATCGACCACCTCGTCGCTTTCCATCCGGCCACGGCTGAGGCATCCGCAAAAGCCAAGGCGGAAGGTCTCGGCCTGACCGCTTGGCTTGGTCAGCAGGCGGCGAAGCAGTCCGCCGACCTGTCCGCAGTAGCGCACCTAGCCGATGGACTGCATGTCGTGCCGGAATTCCTCGGCAACCGCTCGCCCTTCGCCGATCCTGAGTCCAAGGCCCTGATCGCCGGGCTTGGCATGGACACGTCCCTCGACAGTCTGGTCGCGCTCTATGTCGCCGGCCTGCTGGGCATCGGCTACGGCGTTCGCCAGATCCTGGCGGCGATGGCCAAAAAAGGCATTGCCATCGACACTATCGTCGTCAGCGGCGGTGCGGCGCAAAGCGAGCTGGTACGTCAGCTTTTGGCCGACACCACAGGCCTGACCGTCGCCGGTTCGACCTCGCCCGAACCGGTGCTGCTCGGCTCAGCCATATTGGCTGCGGTGGCGGCGCAAAAATTTCCCGATGTGATCGCGGCGATGACCGGCATGTCGCGCATCGGCGACATCTATCGCCCGGCCGGTGGCGACCTCGTGCCCTGGCACGACAAGCGCTTCGCCGCCTTCGAATTGCTGCAGCAGGCAGGCCGGGCCATCCGCGATTGAACGGCTTCGCTCACGTCCAGAAATAGCGGACGATGTGGAAGAACACCGGTGCGGCGAAGACCAGGCTGTCGGCGCGGTCCATCATGCCGCCGTGACCCTCGATCAGGTGACCCCAGTCCTTGACGCCCTGGTCGCGCTTGATCGCCGACGCCACCAACCCGCCGAGGAACCCCATCAGGCAGGCGATGAAGGCGACGCCTGCCGCCGCCAGCGGCGAGAACGGCGTCAGGAACGACAGCAGCGCGCCGAGAAGGCTCGATGCCACCAGCCCGCCGCCCAGCCCTTCCCAGGTCTTCGAGGGCGAGACGGAGGGCGACAGAAGATGCCTGCCGAACAGCTTGCCGAAAATGTATTGCAGCACGTCGCTGCCTTGCACGGTGATGATCAGGAAGGCGATGAGCAGGAGGTTGCGGCCCTCGAAACCGGGCACGTTGAGGGTCAGCAGCGCCGGCACATGGCTGACGCAGTAGACCGAGATCATGACCGCCCATTGCTGCGCGGACACGCGCTCGAGGAAGCGCTCGGTGTCGCCGTTGAGCGCGGTGACCGCCGGCATCAAGAGGAAGCAGTAGACGGGGATGAAAATGGTGAAGAGCCCGTACCAGGCGGTCCACACCAGCCAGTACTGGAAGGGAATGATGATGCCGAACATGCCGAGCAGCACCCAGTGGTCGCTGCGCCGGCTGTGCGTCAGCGTCACGAACTCGCGCAGCGCGGCAAACGAGATCAGCGCAAACAGGATGGTCATGCCGGTGCGGCCGAAGAAGAAGGCGACGGTGATCGCCAGCACCATCACCCACCAGGCGTTGATGCGCTGGTTCAAGTTGACGAGCGTCGAGGGCAGCGGCTTCGGCGCCCGCCATGAGAGGATACCGGCAACGATGCTCGCCATGGTCAGCACGCAGATCAGGCCGGCCAGCAGGATGACGGTTTCATGCATTGGCGGCAGTGTCATACGAAGTCTCTTTGCCTGGTCATGCTAGTGGTCCCGATCGGGACGCGGGTTGAGCGACAGCAGCGTCTGGCGCGCGCGCTCGAGGAAGGTGCGGCGTTCTTCGCCGGGCGCGATCGCCACCGGCGGACCGAAGACGACGCGGCACAGAAGCGGCACCGGCAGGAACTGGCCCTTGGGCAGCACGCGCGACATGTTCTCGATCCAGCACGGGATGAGTTCGACATCGGGCCGCGCCATCGACAGATTGTAGAGGCCGGAGCGGAACGGCAGCAGATCCGCCTCCGTCGTGTTGCGAGTGCCTTCGGGAAACAGGATCAGCGAGTGGCCGTCGTCGAGCACCGACAGCATGATCGAGATCGGGTGTTGCGTTTCGTCGGTCCACTGCCGGTGGATGAGCACGGACGACAGCATGTCCTGCGCGATGAAGCGGCGCAGCCGCGACTTGCCCCAATATTCGGCCGCCGCGATCGCATGGGTCCGGGCGCGCACCTTCTCACTCAGACAGGCCGACAGCAGGATGAAATCACCATGGCTGGCATGGTTGGCGAAGTAGATGCGCTGCCGCTCCGACGGCTGGCTGCCGTTCCAGATTGGTCTGACGCCGGTTACCACCCAGGCCGCCGCCGACAGGCCGACCGACGTCACCGTCTGCAGCAAGGTGAAGGTGTTGGCGCGCAGGTGAAGTTTTGTCATGGCTCAAACAAATGCTGCGAAAAGGGATGCCGCAGCAAACATGGCGAGCGCCATGCGCTGCCTTGTCAGCAGGCGGCGCGTGCCTGCCATGCGATGGTCGAGCGAGCGGCCGCCGGCAGTGGTGGATTTCAGGCGCATGCGCGCCAGCACATCGTCGACCGCGGCACCCCCGGCGGCCTCGCTGGCGTGGCTTGCCATCAGCCGGAACAGCAGCGCATCGAACAAAAGCAAGGCCGAAAGAGCCAGCGTGGCCACGGCGCTCGCCGCCGCGACCAGCCAGGCCGCCGCGGACAGCGCTGTCGTCTGCGGTCCGGCCACCAGGCCGATGACCGGCGCTGCCATCACAGCCGCGACCACCAGCAGGATCGGCCACACCGCCTGCACCATCAGCCCGGCGGCGAATATTTCGGCCTTCTCGGGAAAATTGTCGCCACTCATGCCGGCCAACTCATGTCGGTTCTTCCAGCCCCGGTTCTTCCAGCCCCGGTTCATCCAGCCCGATCTGAAGGTGCACGGGCCTGCCCGACGCGGCGAGTTTCTTGCGCGCCTGTGCAGCTGTGTACGAGCGCCCCGTCACCACCAGCCAGTCGGCGACGATGGCCGCACTGCGCTGGAAGCCGAGCGCGCAGCAGACCAGGACGGTGCCGCGCCGGCGCGCCAGCTCGATCGCCGCCACCGCTCGCTCCAGCCTGTCGTGAGGCGGCGCCACGAGGTCGAGCATCGCGTAGCTGATCCAGCGGCAGGTCACGCCGCGCGGCCGTTCCATCTCGCCGGCAAGGTCGATCACTGTGCCGAAGCGGTTGGCCTCGTCGGCACTCGGAAACCGGCCGAGGAAAACACCGTCGGTGATCTCCACTTGCGGCGCCAGTTGGCGGGTCCATACCCACACATTGATCCGGGCGCCAAGCCGGTAGGGCAGGAGCAGGATACGGCTGGCCAGTGAGACGCTACCATCGGCTGCCTTCTGGAACACTTTGGCGCCGGCCCCAGCATAGCCGAAGGTGACGATGGCCAGCGCCAATGCCGGCCACAACAGGATGAGAAAATCGGCGGAGACCAACGCGCCCTCGGCAGCGCCGGCCAGGGCAAGGGCCGCCCCCAGCCCGTAATAACCCGCCAGCCGCCGCGCCCTTGGGTCGGCGGTCAACCGAAAACCCCAGAATGGCAATTCGCCCTTGAACGGAAACAGCCATAGCGCAAACAGGCCGAGCAGCGCGCCGGTCGGAATGTCGATGAAATGATGCTGCCACGTCGTCAGCACCGAGGCGCCGATGAGAAAACACCAGACGTGCCAGACGGGGCGGAGAATGCCGCCGAGACGGTGGCGTGCCAGAACGTGACGCCAATGGTCCCAGATGATCACCAGCAGCGCGATGTGCAGGGATGGCGCCTGGTTGAACGGCTTGTCGAAACCACCGAGCACCGCAAACAGAAAACCCGGCAGGCCGGTGGTTTCCGGCCGCACGAAGGTCGCCGTCAGCGGGAACGCGATGAAGCAGGCGACGGCAATGATCTGCGCCGAGAGATAGCGGCCGGCGAGCCGGTCGACGCCGCGCCTGGTCGTGTTGAGCAGCAGCGATAGGCCGTAGAACAGATTGATCGACCAATAGGGCACGATCGTCCAGGCGACGAACGGGATGGCGTATTCCCAGGCAAACACGATGCTGCCGACATGGTCGCGCCGCGACGCCAGCCAGTTGGCAAAGCCATAGGTCGAATAGAAGAATGGCGCCAGCAGCGCCAGCCAAAGGGCTGCCCTCAGCACGATGCCCAAATAGGGTTCCCGCGCCGGGGCAGGGTCAGTGACAGGCAGGGCCATGGTCTCAGACGCGCCGTGCGACCGAGACGGTGAAGATGCCCCATTGGTCGATGCGCTGGTCGATCTTTGCGAAACCGGCAGCCGTCACCAACTGGTCCATCTCGCCCTGCGTGCGCCGCCGCATCACCCAGGCCTGTCCGCCGCGATGCGAGGTCAGGCTGCGCGCGATCATCTCCAGCTGCGGATGCCATGGCTGATTGGTGTAGACGAGCAGGCTGCCGGACTGCATGGCGCTCGCCAGCCCGCCGAGCGAGCGGGAAATCATCGTATTGTCGGCGAACAATTCGTAAAGTCCGGAGACGATGGCGAGGTCCGGCGCCGGCTTTTGCCCGGCCAGCATGTCGGCATCGAAGGCGTCGGCCTGATGAAAGGTGACGCTGGTCGGCAGCTGCCGCTCGGCTATCAGCTTCGAACCCAGTCCGACATTGAGCTCGGAATAATCCTGCAGCCGCACGCTTGCTGGTGGTTCAGTGCATTTGGCGACGGCATCGAGTACATAGCGGCCGTGGCCGGCGGCGATGTCGAGCATGTTGACGGGACGGCCAGCTGCCTTCAGGCTGGCGGCGGCGTTGCCGATCAGCTCTTCCAGATGCAGCTTGCGCTGGCGGATGCCGCGCCAGCCGATGGCGTCGAGGAAGGTGCGGTCGATCATGCGGCCGATGAAGCCGGTGCCGCGCGCGTCGTTCTCGTAGACATAGTCGAGCGTCGAGCCGGAATCGAAGCCGGTGGCGATGCCAATCTTCATGCCCGAAGACAGCCAGGCGCCCATGCGGATCGAGGCGCGACTCATCGCCCAGAAAATTCCCTTGGGCGACAACAGCGTCAGCGGCGAGGCGAGCCTCTCGGCCTGGTCGCGGGTGTAGCCGGCGCGGTCGGCCTGAAGCAAGTCGATGGTTTTCTCCGGCGTGGCAAATTGCTTTTCGAGGAACGGCCGGATCAAGTCCAGCGCCTGCTTGCGATCGCGCTCGCCCAGCGTGTCGTGGAAGAAGCCGGGCAGCACATGCCGCTCCTTGGCGCTGCTGCCGAGATTGACGAAGAATTCGTGCTGCGGTCCATGCCGCACCACCCAATCGCTGCCGGAGATCAAGAGCTGCGTCGGCACGGTGATGGCGCGCGCGTCCGAGACGATGCGGGCAGCGTGGTCGTAAAGCTCGACCAGGATGTTGGAGGCGATCGGTCGCGTGATCAGCGGATCGGCGTCGAAGGAAGCGATGCGCTCGGCATCATGCGTCAGGAACTTCGCCTTGACGTAGGAATTGACGAAGAAGCGGCCCTTGAGCTTCTGCCACAGCGCAATGCCCTCTTTGGCGAAGGGCACGTAGAGCTTGACCGAAAAGGCCGGTGAAGCCACCACCAGCGCGCGGATGTCGGGCGCATAGTCATGCACCCAGGCAGCGGCCAGCACGGCGCCGAAGGACTGCGCGATCAGCGCGATGTCGCGCTGGCCAAAACCATCCCGGCCGATCTCGCGCACCAGGCAGTCGATGTCACGAACCAGGGCGGCAAAGGATGGCGCATAGCCGCGCTCGCCGGCCGAGCGGCCATTGCCGCGCGCGTCCCAGGCGTAGAAGGCATGGTCGGGCATGGCGAGTTCGTCGACCAGATGCGCCATGCGGCCGCCATGCTCGTGGCCGCGATGGAACAGAAGGATCGCACCCTTTGGCGTCGACCCGGCGGCCGGCCAGTAGCGGTAGAAGATCTCGGTGCCGTCATGGCTCTTGAACGTGCGCTCCTGCGCGATGCGTTCGAGGCTTGCCGGTGCTCCGGCTGCAATGGTCTGGTGGATCATGGTTTCCCTCTGGCGGTCGGGTGCCTGACGCTTTGGCATCATGCGCCGCCCGCTCTAAGGCCGCCGCGTATCCGGTTGATGGCGGTTACGACTGACAGTGTAGCCATGACCGGAAACACAAAGGGCACAATCGCTTGGAACCACAGGCCGCAGGCGATGAGGAAGGCGATGACGCCGAGCACCAGGGCTCGGTCGCTCTTGCCGAACGGCCCGGCATAGTTGCGCCCGCTGCCTGCGGCAACGCCAAGCACGCCGGCGAACTCGACCAGCATGGCGGTAATAGCGAAGGCGACGACACCCCAGGCCGGGAACAAGGTGGCAAAGGCCAGGATCAGCGCCAGGTCCGAGACGACGTCGCAGAGTTCGTTGAGATACATGCCGAGTTTTGATGCTTGTCCATGTTCCCTGGCCAGCATCCCATCAACGGCGTTGAGCACCATGCGCACGAACAGCACCACCGGCATCAACAGGAACACCAGGAGATGGAAGGCAAAGGCCGCGACCACCAGGCCTGTGGCGGTGGAGAGCGCGGCGGCGAGAAGCGTGATCTGGTTGGCGGTGACGCCGGCATCGGCCAGCCGGTCGGCCAGCGGCCGCAGCCTGGCCTGAAAGGCCGGTTTCAGTTGATAAAGCGTTGGCATGTGCGATCCCCCAACCGCGGCTCATGACAGTGTCGGCGAGATTGGTCAATCGGCAGGCAGGGCGCAAGGGCTTGCACCAGCATCCGCACCGTTGCGGGACTCGAAACTCCCGGCATGGATGCAGAGGCGCAGCCGAAGATCTCGGCCAAGCAGGATGTTGCGCGCTACAAACCGCCTCGCAAATGAGAACTTTACAAATATTCGTATTGAAGTAAATCACTGAAAGGTCCATCATGACAAACAGTCGCTTCGCCACCCGCCTGAATTCCTTCGCCTCGCGGCCGCAAGCCGAATGGCCTGATCTTACCGGCAAGCCGTCCATGCTGCAGATGGCAGCCCGCGCGGCCAAGGTCGACGGGCTGACCGACCTTGATCTTAATTTCCCCGACCATGTCAGTGAAAAGCCGGCTGAAATCGCCCGAAAGCTCGGCGATTTCGGGCTTTCCATCAATGGCTTTGCCATGCGTTACTACTCCAATCCGGCCTTCAAGCTCGGCGCCTTCACCAATCCGGACCCGGCGGTGCGCCGCGAAGCCATCGACTTGACCAAGGCCGGTATCGATGCGGTGCGCGCGGCCGGCGCCAGTCTGATGACGCTGTGGCTGGGCCAGGATGGCTTCGACTATGCATTTCAAACTGACTATGCGACGCTCTGGCAGCACGAAATCGAGGGGATTCGTGAAGTTGCCGCGCATGATCCCGGCTGCCAGATCAGCCTGGAGTACAAGCCTAACGAACCGCGCTCCTACTCGCTGATGCCGGATGCGCCGACCACCTTGCTGGCGATCCGCGAGGTCGGCCTACCCAATCTCGGCGTCACGCTCGATTTCGCCCATGTGCTCTATGCCGACGAACAGCCGGCCTTCGCCGCGGCGCTGATCGCTCGCCACAGCAAGCTGCTCGGCGTCCATCTCAACGATGGCTATGCCAAGCGCGACGACGGCCTGATGGTCGGCGCGGTGCACACGCTGCAGACCATCGAACTGCTGTGCCAGATCCGTCGCGACGGCTACGCCGGCGCCATCTACTTCGACACTTTCCCCGACATGACCGGGCTCGATCCGGTGCGCGAATGCGAAGTCAACATCGCCACCGTCAAGCGCCTGCTGCGCGTTGTCGACCGGCTGGAGAAGGATAACCGCCTGTCCGCCGCGATGGCCAGCCAGGACGCCGTGACGTCGCAGGCTATCGTCCAGGAAGCCATGCTCGGGCCGGAGACGAGGGGACGTGGATGACGTTGAGCAATCTCGATCTGAAAGCCGTGGGGCCGCGCATCCGCATGATGATGCCGCATCTCACCCCGCTTGAGGCCAAGGTGGTGGAAACCGTCTTCGGCCGGCGCGGTTTCGACGAGACCATTCCGCTCAAGCAGATCGCCGAGGAGGCCGGCGTGTCGGAGGCGATGGTGGTCAAGATCGCCAAGAAACTCGGCTTCTCCGGCTACCGCGACTTCCGCACCGCCGTCTATGAATACAGCCGCCTCCCGACCGCCGAGATGCACCAGGAACTGTCGGTCGACGACAGCTCGGCCGAGATCGTGCAGAAAGTGTTCCGCACCTCGATCCAGGCGCTGGAGGAGACGCTCGCGATCCTCGACATGGACGATTTCGACCGTGCCGCCGATCTGCTCTACCGCGCCAGGAACCGCGATTTCTATGGCGTCTGCGGCTCCGCCCAGATCGCCCGCGATGTCTCGCACAAATTCCTGCGCATCGGCATCCGCGCATCGGTCTATGACGACTCGCACATGATGCTGATGTCGGCCTCGCTGCTCGGCGCCGACGACATCGCCGTCGGCTTCTCGCATTCCGGCAACACGTCGGCCGTCATCGACGCCATCCATCTTGCCCGCAAGAGCGGCGCCCGCACGCTGGCCATCACCAACTACGACAACTCGCCGCTGGCCCAGATTGCCGACATCGTGCTGTGCTCGACGGCGCAAGGCTCGCCGCTGATGGGCGAAAACGCGGCGGCGCGCATCGCGCAGCTCAACATCCTCGACGCTTTGTTCGTGGCGGTGGCGCAGCGCGACTATCAGGCGGCGGAGCGCAATCTCGGCCGCACCATGTCGGCCGTCACCTCGAAACGAAAAGACCGGGGCACATGACGGTTCCGCTGGTCACCGTCTTCGGCAGCCTGCACTACGACATCATGGTCGACGCGCCCGACCGTCCGCGCAAGGGCGAGACGGTGACCGGCCATGCCTGGCAGCCGAAATGCGGTGGCAAGGGCGGCAACCAGGCGGTCTCGGCGGCACGCGCCGGCGTGCGTGCGGCGATGATCGGCGCCGTCGGCGACGACGATTTCGGCACGGCGCTGCTGGCCAATCTAGATCGCGCCGGCGTCGATCGCCGCTTCGTGCGCGTGGCGGCAGGCGCAGGCTCCGGCATGAGCGTGGCGATCTTCGACAGCGATGGCGACTATGGTGCGGTGATCGTCTCCGGCAGCAATCTCACGCTGGACGATGATGACGTCGTGGCAGCAAGGGAGGTGGTGGTACAGACGGCAGTGCTGTTGCTGCAAAACGAAGTGCCCGACGCCGCAAACATCGCTGCCGCGCGCGCGGTGAAGGCATCCGGCGGCCGCGTCGTGCTCAACGCCGCACCGGCGCGAACACTGTCGGCCGAATTGACCGCGCTGATAGACATCGTCATCGTCAACGCCATCGAAGCGGAATTTTTGGCCGGCGTTCCGGTCGTCGATACGCTCGCCGGCGCAACCGAAGCCGCGCGGCGGCTGATCGATACCTACCCCTCGGCGATCGTCACCGCCGGCGGCGAAGGCGTCGCCTATTGCGACCGGATCGGCGCGGCCTTCGCGCTGGCGGCCATTCCGGTAAAAGTCGTCAGCACCCATGGCGCCGGCGACGAATTCGTCGGCGCCTTCGCGGCAGGCCTCGCGCGTGGCCATCCGGTGGAAGCGGCGATTGCCACCGCCAATGCCGCCGCCGCCTCGCTGGTGGCGACACCGGAGGGAGAGCGCAGCTCGCGTTGAAAACTCAGGCCGCATGTTGCGCCTCCAAAACCCGTGCCCCCGTCGATGAGCCAAACGGCAAACCGGGCGCGGCGAGAACCTACTTGGCTTTGCCCTGACGGAGGCGCGGGACCAAGCTGCGTGGTCGAAAGTAGGGAGCTTCAGTCCGCGTCGCCGGCCGAACCTTTGCCGCACTGCGTCAGCACCTTGCCGATGGCCGCGCTCGAGCCGGTCAGCGGAAAGCTGTTCTCGCCATATTTGTCGGCCGTAACCGTGACGTCGCCCTTGCCGCGCAACAGGCCGAGCAGTGGATCGTCTTTGCTCAGCTCAGCCGTGAAGTAATTATACATGGCCTCGAGGTCGAGCTTTTTGGTCACGCTCTTGTCACCGCCCTTGAAGGTGAAGGAAGCGCTGATGCCGGGCTCCAGCTGCTGGCCGGCCGCACCCAGATCGTAGCTCAGCACCGGCTTGTCGAAACAGACGAGCATCAGATGCGCATCGGCCTTCGGTCCGCCGCACACCGAAGCCGTCAGCACGCTGCCGCCTTCGTCTTCTTCCATCTTGGCGCTCCAGTTGCAGGACGCGGCAAAAGCCGGCTGCGCGGCTTGCAGCGCGGCCAGAACGGAACTTGCCATGATGAACTTCGCCAATGCACTTTGCATGATCCCCTCCCAAGCTACATTCAACGAGATCATACAGGACAAAGGGCCTGGTGACAGCGGCATGCCGTCTTAGCCCCCGGCGCGCCCCATTGAGCAAGCCTTTGAGACCGGCCTCGACGTCCAGGGCGGCTCCGGCGCGAAGCGCTTACCGATCCAGTCGGCGAAGGCGCGTGTCTTGGCGGCTTGTCCCCTGGCCGAGGGCATGACGACATAGACAGCGCCTTCGTCGGCCAGCGTCCAGTCCTCCAGCAATGGCACCAGCCGTCCGTCGGCGAGTTCGCGCCCGACCAGCCAATCGGTGCTCATCATCAGGCCGAGGCCTTGCACCGCGGCTTCGACCAGCACTTCGGCATCGTCGCAAACCATCGGCCCCGAGACTTCGACGTTAACGCGGCGGCCCGAACTGTCGGTCATCTCCCAGGTGGGAAAGGTCTGGAAGCCGGAGAAGCCGAGGCAGGCGTGTTCGGTCAGCGCTTCCGGCGCTTCCGGCGCGCCCCTGCGGGCGAGGTAGGAGGGAGCAGCGCACAGCAACCGCCGCCGTGTCGCGATCTTGCGCGCCACCAGGCGCGAGTCCTCCAGCGCGCCGAGACGGACGGCGACATCGAAGTTCTCTGCAACGAGATCGACGAACCGGTTGGAGAACTCGGCCTCGATGCGGACATCCGGGAACGTCGCTAGAAAGTGCGGCAACAGCGGCCCGATCCACATACGCCCAAAGGTTCCCGGCAGCGCCAGCCGCAGCAAGCCGCGCGGCGTCCCGCTGGCATGCGCGGAAGCAGCAGCCTCGGCTTCGTCTACCGAGGCCAGGATGGCGCGGACGCGTATCAGGAACTCCGCTCCCGCCTCGGTCAACGATACGCTTCGGGTGGTCCGGTGCAGCAGCCGCACGCCGAGCCGCTGCTCCAGCGATTGCAGGCGGCGTGACAGAACCGTCGAGTCGCGCCCGACGCGCAACGCTGCCTTGGTGAAGGAGCGCGCTTCGGTGATGGCCGCAAAGGCGGCCATTTCGGCAAGGCTGGCGGGGTCGTGTGATTGCTGCATAAAGCACAGGACTCAAATGTAAAAATTCCGGATTATCTGCTTGTAGCGCAGCAGATAGCTTCACTCAATCCTGACGATTGACCCCTTAAACAGGAATGCGTGAGCCATGAAAGCCATCGAACTGACCGCCGCCAAACTGGACGCCTTTCGCGCCACCACCATTGCCACGCCTGAACCGCAGCGCGGCGAAGTGCTGATCCGCCAGCGCGCCGCGAGCCTGAATTTCGTCGATGTGGCGGTGGCCAGCGGCAATTATCGCGTGCCCGGCTTTCCGCTCATTCCCGTCGCCGACGGCGCCGGCGAGATCGTCGCGCTGGGGGAGGGCGTTACGGATTTCGCCGTCGGCGATCGCGTCGTTGCCCATGCCAAGCCGCGCTGGATCGGCGGTCCGCCCCGGCCTAACGAGATGACACAGATGCGCGGAATTTCGCTGCCGGGGTCGCTCGCCGAATATGTCGCGCTGCCGGCCAACTCGCTCGTGCCGGTACCGGCTCGTCTCTCCTTCGAGGCGGCGTCGACACTGCCGATCGCCGCGACCACCGCCTGGAACGCGGTCTGCGCCGCCGATGTCGGGCCGGGCTCGGTCGTCGTGCTGCTCGGCACCGGCGGCGTCTCCATCTTCACCCTGCAGCTGGCGAAAGCCGCCGGCGCCACCGTCATCATCACTTCTTCGTCGGACGAGAAGCTGGGGCGGGCGAAGGCGCTCGGCGCCGATCATCTCATCAACTACCGCGCGACGCCCGACTGGGACGGCAAGGTGCTGGAACTGACCGGCGGCCTCGGCGCCGACCTCGTCGTCGAGACCGCCGGCACCGCCACCTTCGCCCGCGCCGTCAACGCCACCGCGCCTGGCGGCACGCTGTTCACCATCGGTTTCGTCACCGGCGCCGAGGCCACGGTCGACCTGCTGCCGATCATCATCAAGGCGCTGAAGGTGGTCGGCAACAACACCGGGTCGGTATCTGACCTTCGCGCCGCCGTCCGCGCCATCGCCGCCGCCCGCATCGACTCGGTCGTCGACGAGGTGTTCAGCCAGGAGCAGGCGGCCGAAGCCTACGCGCACATGGCGGCAGGCGGGCAGCATTTCGGCAAGCTTGCGTTCAAGCTCGACTGGTAGCCGAGGCGCGCGACCTGCCAATCTCCCCCCTTGAGGGAGATGCCCGGCAGGGCAGAGGGGGTCGGTCCGACCGGGCTCGACCTACTGCGGCGGAAGGAGGTTGGCGCTCTACGAGAGGCGCCCCCCTCTGTCGCCTTCGGCGACATCTCCCCCTCAAGGGGGGAGATTACGCACGCCGCTTCCTAGATCAACTTCTCCAGCGTGATCGGCAAGTCCCGCACTCTTTTTCCCGTCGCATGGAACACCGCATTGGCGATCGCCGGCGCCACGCCGACGATGGCGAGTTCGCCGACGCCCTTGCCGCCGAGCACCGAGGAGTGCAGGTCGGGAATGCCGACCGAGATCACCTCGATGTCCGGGATGTCGGCATTGGTCGGCACCAGATAGTCGCCGAGATTGTTGTTGACGATGCGGCCATGCCTGCGGTCGACAATGCCTTCTTCCAGCAGCGCCTGGCCGATGCCCATGATGATGCCGCCCTTCCACTGGCTTTCGGCCAGCTTGGGGTTGTAGAGCCGGCCCGAATCCAGCGCCGATACCACGCGCGACACGCGCACCGTGCCGAAATCCTCGTCGACGCGCACCTCGATGAAATGCGCGCACCAGGAGTGCCGCGAATAGTCGCCCTCGGTGTGCGGCAGCGCCGCCGCGATGGTGGTGTAGTTCTTGTAGCGATCGGCGGCCGTCGAGTTCGCCGGCATGGTGTCGCCGGTGGCCTCGATGCGGTCGCGGCCGACGCTGGCGAGCAGGTCGGCGATCGAGACATCGGGACCATCGCCGCGCGGCGACCTGATGCGGCCGTTTGCGACGACCAGCGTGTTGGCCTGCAGCGCGTGGAAGGGCGAGCGCGGATCGCTGATCGCCAGACCAACCAGCTGGTCGAGCGCCGATGTCGCCGCCTTGTAGACCGCGCCCGTCATCACGCCGGCCAGCCGCGACCCGCCGGCCACGCCGGCGCGGGGATACCGGGAATCGCCGAGCTTCACGACGACATGGTCGGCCGCCACGCCTACCGTTTCGGCCGCCGTCTGCGCCAGGATCGTGTACGTGCCTTGGCCCATGTCGATCGAGGAGCTTTCGACCTCGACCGAGCCGTTGGCAAGGATACGCACGATGGCCTCGCCATAAGCGCGCCGCACCGGATAGGTGCCGGCGGCGACGCCCCAGCCGATCAGCTGGTTGCCGTCGCGCATCGAGCGCGGTTTGGGCGTGCGCTGGGCCCAGCCGAAGCGTTCGGCGCCGACTGCAAAAGACTCGCGCAACTGCCGCGTCGACCAAGCCTTTTTTGCGTGCGGATCCTCCTCGGCGTAATTCCTCAGCCGGATCTCCAGCGGATCGATGCCGACCTCGTAGGCGAGCTCGTCAATGGCGCTTTCGATGCCGAAGGCGCTAGGGTTTTCGCCCGGCGCGCGCATGGCGCCGGGCACCACCGAATTCACCCGCACGACATTCTGCTTCGAGGAGAAGTTGGGCGTCGCATACATGATCGAGGTGACCACGCCCAACGGCTCGACCCACATGCCGTCGATCGACGTTTCATTGACGCCGCGATGCACGATCGACTGGATTTTTCCGTCGCGGTTGGCGCCGATCGTCACCGTCTGGCGCGTCGCGGCGCGGCCGCCATAGCCGGTAAAAGTCTGCGGCCGAGTCATGACCACCCTCACGGGCCGTCCCAGCATCTTGGCTGCGTCAGCCGCTACCGCGCCGTGGCCGAGCGCCAGCGCCTTGGAGCCGAAGCCGCCACCGATATAGGGCGAGACCAGCCGTACATTTTCGAACGGCACGCCGAACCATTCGGCATAGGTGCGGGCCATACCGTCGAGCCACTGGCTCGGTTCCCACACGGTCAGCCGGTCGCCCTCCCAGCGGGCGATGAGGCCATGCGGCTCCATCGGCGCCTGGTATTCGCGCGGCGTGTTATAGGCGCCGCAGACGCGCACCGGGGCAGCGGCGAAAGCGGCCTGCGCATCGCCCCATTCCTTGGTCATGGCGGCGATCGGAATGCCGTCGCCCGCCTTGGCGTCGCTGAGGTCGACGATGGCCGGCGCCTCGTCATAGCTGACCTTGACCAGGGCTGCGGCCGCAACGGCCTGCTCGAAGGTCTCCGCGATGACCGCGGCGACATGCTGGCCCGAAAAGGTGATATCGCGCGCCAGCGGGCAGTAGGGCTTGTCCGGCGGCGGTGTGCCGAACCAGTCCGATGCAGTCTTCAGCGGCATGATGGTGTCCGGCGTCAGCACCTTGAGCACACCAGGTGCCGCCTCGGCGGCTGACGTGTCGATCGAGCGCACCTTGCCTGATGCGATCGTGCTTTCGACCAGGACGCCGTAGGTTAGCCCGTCGAGCTGCTGCTCGACGGCATATTTTGCCGCACCGGTAATCTTGGCCGGGCCGTCGACGCGCGACAGCCGCCCGCCAACCTGATCGGCAGTGCCGTCCGAAGCGTCGCCGTGCCGTGTCCTCGGGTCGTGAATGGTCATGACATGGCTCCCGTCTTGAGGATGGCGCGGGCAACGACGCGCGGCGCCAGTTCGATCTTGTAGTGGTTGGCGCCGTGGTCGATCGCCCCTTCCATGGCGAGCAAGCTGGCTGCCCGCCCCCTGTCTTCGCTGAGCACCTTGCCCTTCAACGCCGCTTCCACGGCGTGCGCCCGCCACGGCTTCGTCGCGACGCCGCCCAGCGCGACGCGCAGGTCGCGAATGGTGCGGCCATCGGCTTCGAAGTCGATGCCGACTGCGGCACTTGCAGCCGCGAACTCATACGACTGCCGGTCGCGGATCTTGAGATAGGTCGAACGCCGGGCAGTGCCGGAAGCCGGTATGCTGATGGCGGTGATCATCTCGCCCGGTTGGATGGCATGTTCCCTGTCGGGCGTGGCGCCGGGCAGGAGAAAGAAGTCGTCGACGGCAACCTGGCGTTCGCCAAGATGAACCACGGCGTCGAAGGCGACCAGCGCGGTGGCGAGGTCACCGGGATACATGGCGATGCAGGCGTCGCTGGTGCCGAGCACGGCATGGCCGCGGGTGACGCCGCCGATCGCCGAGCAGCCGCTGCCGGGCGAGCGCTTGTTGCAGGCGGAAAAATTCGCGGGATCGCGGAAATAGGGGCAGCGCGTGCGCTGCATCAGATTGCCGCCGATGGTCGCCATGTTGCGCAGTTGCGCGGAAGCCGCCTGCCACAGCGCTTCGGAGACCGCGGGAAAGCGGCTCTTGATCTCGGCATGGTCGGCGACGTGGCTCATCTTGGCCAGCGCGCCGATCATGGCACTGTCAGCGTCGACCTTGATGGCGTCGAGCCCTTTGAGATGGGTGATGTCGACCAGGCTGTCGGGTTCGGCCACGCCGCATTTGGCGAGATCGACCAGCGTCGTGCCACCGGCAAGCAGCATGGCCCCAGGCAGGGCGGCTGCCTGTCGTGCCGCATCGATGCTATCGGCGCGAACGTAGGAAAAATCCCTCATGACGCGACCTCCAGTGCCGCCTGGCGCACGGCGG
This sequence comes from Mesorhizobium sp. M0761, assembly GCF_040320205.1. Taxonomy (NCBI): domain Bacteria; kingdom Pseudomonadati; phylum Pseudomonadota; class Alphaproteobacteria; order Hyphomicrobiales; family Phyllobacteriaceae; genus Mesorhizobium; species Mesorhizobium sp. M0761. Next base: position 74,718 of record NZ_JAMYPF010000007.1, on the reverse strand, counting down.
CAACGATGTGCGGATAGGCGCCGCAGCGGCACAGATTGCCGGCCATGTATTCGCGGATCTCGTCATCCGAGCCGGCATGGCCCTCGCGGATGCAAGCGACCGCCGACATGATCTGTCCCGGCGTGCAGTAGCCGCACTGGAAAGCATCCTGGTCGAGGAAAGCAGCCTGAACCGCGTTGAGCGTGCCGTCATCGCCGGCCAATCCTTCGATGGTGGTGATCTCGCGGCCTTCGACCTGTGCTGCAAGCGTCAGGCAGGCCAGCACGCGCTGTCCCTCGACATGCACCGTGCAGGCGCCGCACTGGCCCTGGTCGCAACCCTTCTTGGTGCCGGTCAGGTCGAGGCGATCACGCAAGGCGTCAAGCAGCGTGACGCGCGGCTCGACCTGCAGTTCGTGACTGTGTCCGTTGATGGTGAGACGGATTGGGATAGTGGTGGATTTGGTTTGGTCGGTCATGAGGCGTCTGGCTCCAGTTGCTTGACGCTAGGGGATTGAAATGGGCTCGAGTGGGAGAGGACAAGGGAAGAGGCGACGGTGCGCCTAATCTCCCCCCTTGTGGGGGAGATGTCCGGCAGGGCAGAGGGGGGCGCGAAGGAATGCGACGTTCCCGATTTACATGCGTCGAAATAGACCTTTCCAAGCGGGTGTTGGTCGGCGGGACAGCGCTCCCTCTGTCCTGCCGGACATCTCCCCCACGAGTGGGGAGATTGGCAGCTCTGCCGCCCCAACTCTCCAGCGGGCAGGGATGCTTCAGTCTTCACAATCTCAACACGTGACATACCGGCTCCCCTGATTATATGATAAGACTGCTCCACTAAAACGGAGGCGCCTCCGTTTATCTAGTTGGGGACTTACCCCTTTGGGTTCAAGCCCCCATATATCGACAGTGGAGAAAAAATTGACCGAGCAGTCGCAAGCAATTGCCGACGAGAAGCGCGAAGCCGCAGCGCCAAGGCCGCTGCGCGCCGATGCGCAGCGCAACCGCGACCGGCTGGTCGAGGTTGCGGCAGCGGCCTTTGCCGAGCACGGTGTCGATGCCTCGCTGGAGGAGATCGCGCGCCAGGCCGGCGTCGGCATCGGCACGCTCTACCGGCATTTCCCAACCCGCGAGCATCTGGTCGAAGTGGTCTACCGGCGTGAAGTCGAGGCGCTCTGTGCGGCGGCCGATGACCTCGCCAGCCACCATTCGGCCGACATGGCGCTGGAACAGTGGATGCAGCGCTTCGTCGACTACATCGCCACCAAGCGCGGCCTGGCGGCCAGCCTGCGCATCCTGTTCAACACCAATTCCGCCGTGTTCTCCGACATGTCGGGCCGGGTGTCGCTGGCCTTGCGGCAACTGGTCGAGGCGGCGGTGGCCGAAGGCTCGATCCGCAGCGACGTCGACGCCTCCGATGTGCTGCACGCACTCGGCGGCATCTACTCGGCCCCCGACACCAAGGACTGGCGCGACCGCTCGCGCCGGCTGGTCAAGCTGCTGATGGACGGGCTGCGGTTCGGGGCAGGGAAGAGGTGACCTAGCGGCTCAAGCCGAACCATCGACCGCATAGAACCGAAACGCGCCGGGCAGCCCGCTTGCCGCCATTTCGCCACGCTCCTCGAACCGCAGGCCGGAGCCGACCACGAGATCGCGCACCGTCCTTGATGCGATGATTTCGCCCGGCCGCGCATGGTCAAGCAGACGCGATGACAGTTCGATCGCCGCGCCTGAAAATTGATGGCCCCGCTGCTCGCACTCGCCGATATGCACCGCCGAGCGGACCTCGACACCGGATTGCCGCAAGCGATCGCGGATGGCGATCGCGCACTGGATCGACCGCGTTGGCCGCTGGAACACCGCGAGCACCTTGCCGTCCGATCGGCTGATCTCTCTGCCTTCGGCCGCGAGGAGTTCGCCACGGAGCGCTTCGGCGTGCCGCTCGGCCGGGTCGATGCCGAAAGGCGAGCCCGTCATATCGAGGGACAGCACCGACACAAGCAGCCGTTCGCCTGGGGCCGCCGGCAAGGCGCCGGTGACGAAAGCCTGGATCTCGTCGACGATCCGATCGGAATTCTCGCCCCAGATGACGTGGTCGCGGCCGGCGAACTCAATGTATCGGGCGCCCTCGATGTGCGTCGCCAGGTAACGTCCTTCTTCCCGCTTCACCCAGCCGTCGCCAGTCGTCTGCATGATCAGTGTCGGAACATGGACAGCAGGCAGAATGTCGCGAACATCGATTTCGGCTCCCCAGCGCCACAGGGCGATCGCGTCGGCGGGCGAGGCAGAATTCCTGAGATAGGCGGCGAACCATTCTGTCTCGAACGTGTCGCTCATCAGACTGGGCGCCGCGTTGCTCATATCCGCCGCCGCTCCCCATTCTTTCTCGACGATCGCCAGATCCTCTTCCACCTGCTCGCTTGTCTTCGCCCACGGATAGTCTTGTGACCACCTGCCGCGGGCGTAGGCCCCATTGAGCACGAGTGCCGCTGTGCGCTCGGGATAGGTCGCCGCGAACAGCATGCACATCGGGCCGCCCTCGGAGCTGCCGAAAAGCACCGTGCGCTTCGAGCCAACCGCATCCAGCACTGCCCGCACATCTTCCATCCGCTCTTCCAGGGTCGGCAGACCGACATTGCGGTCCGAGAGCCCGGTGCCGCGCTTGTCCATGCGGATTAGGCGCGAGAAAGTGCCGAGCCGCCGGTGCACATGCGAAAGCCGCGGCGAGCCCCAGGCGTGGTCGAGGTTGGAGACCCATCCCGGCACATGGATCAGGTCGACCGGACCGTCGCCGGTCACCTGATACGCGATGTTGATCCCGGCCGATTTGACATAGTGGGTCGGGGGGGCTGCGAGTTCGTGGCTGAAGCCGGTAGCGTCATCCGCATCAGTCGTGGGTGGCCGTGCCGGCGCCATTGTGCGGCGTGTGCGCAGCGTCTCGAACAATTGCCGCGTCTCCGGCTCCGGCTGCAGCTTGAGATCGCGTAGAAGCGCGGTGCGGCAGTGCTCATATTGCTTCAGCGCGAGATTGGTCCTGCCTTGCGCCGCATAGGCGCGCATCAGGGCACGGTGGACATCCTCCCTCAACGGGTCCATGGCCAGCAGGCGCGCCGCCGCGCGCACGCATGCGGCAGGATCGTTCGTCGCTGCATAATGCGCGACGAGCCTGTCGAGCGCCGCGACGGCCAGTGCCCGCAGCCGCTCGCGTTCGATCCTCAGCCAGTCCTCGAATGGCTCCTCCTTCAGGCCGAAGCCGTCGAGCAGGTCGCCGCGGTAGACATTGAGCGCCAGTTCGAGGTCTTCGGGTGCCGGGCTGGCGACCAGCGCCTCGAACCGCGCGACGTCGAAATCAAGGCCGTCGAGATGCAGAGCGACGCTGTTGCCATCGGTGAGGAAGCGGCCGCCGCCGCACGTCTGCATGGCCTTCCTGACAGACGATACCGCTTGCCGCAGGCTCATTCGCGCCTGCGCCTCGCTGTTGATGCCCCAGAGCAGGGTCGCCAGCTTCTCGCGCGACTGCGAATGCCCCGACTGCAGCGCGAGATAGGCGACCATCGCACGCGCCTTGCGGCTGATGGCTGGAACCGTGGCCCCGACGCCGGCAAAGTCGAAACCACCCAGCAGGTGAAGATAAGGTCCGGTCATCGGATCCGCCACGGTCACAGCGCGACGACGATCCGCTCAAGCTCGGTCCATTTCAACACTTATTCCGCCGCCGAGGCGCTTTTCACGATTCCATCACGCAGGTTCCCACGCGTTGCTCACGGCGCTTGAGGAGATTGTTCGCACTGGATCTCTTTTCGCAGGAGGATACCGTGCATCACCCTGGCCCGACCGAGTGGCCCATCTGGCATGACGACCCCGGGCGCGACCGGCAGGAGCTTGGCGCACCATCGCGTCACGATGTTGCGCTGGCCCGCTATCTCGAAACACAACAGGCCCATCGGGCATTGGCGGCTCGCAGACTCGATCCGGCGGCGGTCGTGGCCTCTGCACTGGCAGCGTTCGTCCGCTGCCTTTTCCGTGCAGCGCTGCGCCGAATTGTCCGCTGGCCAACCGATGCCGCGACAGGGATGGACGATTTCGGCTTGACGTTGTCCAAGGCTCATGCGGATCTTAGCAAGACCCTTTGGGGCCGCTGAGTGCAGCGCCCTTGGTCGACGATCTCATCCCCAACCGCCGCCGCCGCCGCCAGCCCCACCGCCGCTTCCGCTGCCGCCGAGAGAAGGAATCACGGGCGGCTTTTGCGGGATCTCCTCGGCCGGCTTGATCACTTTGCCGGTGGCCGCCTTCTTGAATCTGACCACCTTTGGCTGGGGTGCTGCGCGAACCACCTTGCGATGTTTCACCGGCGATGCCGGCTCAAACATCGGCGACACCGAGGTGCAGCCCATGAGCCCGGCCAGAACGCCGGATAGAATTATCCCGATGAATGCCTGCCCGAATGTCTGCTTGAATGCCTTGCCCACCATGGCCTCCTTATTGTTCAGAACAAATCCCGACGCGGATTGGCTTCTTCCCAGACCCCCCGGGCCGCATTGACCAGTTGCGTGTCCAGCGAACCGGACGCGGGAATCTTCGACTTGAGCTCTCGACGCAGGGCGTCCAAAGCTGCCGTTTTCGGCTTGGTGCCGAACTGCGCCAGGCCCTTTTTGGCGTCCGGCAGCTCCTTGCGCAGATCGAGCGCGACGGCGAATGCCAGGAAGCGCACCGCGACAGCCTGATCGGCCTTGTCGCCTTTCGCCATTTCAAGCGCCGCGCGATCATAGGCGCTCGACGGATCGCCGCGCGTGGTCGCCAGTTCGAACAGCCTTTGCGCTTCCGCCGGGTCCTGGCGCACACCGGCGCCGTCCCTGTACATGCGGGCGAGGCTGCCCGGAGCGTAGGGCTGGCCAAGATCGGTGGCCTGCTGGAACAACGCCTGCGCCGTCTTCGGATCCTTGTCGATGCCCTGGCCGGCCAGGTAATTGCGGCCGAGCAGGTTCATCGAATACATGTCCTGGCGCTGCACCCCCGCTTGCAGGAAGGCGACGGCGCGGGCCGGATCGGCAGGCACGCCGTTGCGGCCCTCGGTGAAGATGGCGGCAAGATCGTTCATGGCATAGGTGTGCCCCATGGCCGCCGCCTTGAGCAGCAGGTCGAGGCCCTTGGCCGTATCGCGGTTGACGCCATAGCCATTGAACAGCGCGCGTCCCCACGAGGTCATGCCGTAAGGATCGCCCTTGTCTGCGGCAGCCTTGTAGAGAGCGTTGGCCTGGGTGCGGTCGATGGCCGTCCCGGTTCCGGTTGCGTTGAGATAGCCGAGTTCGAAGACGGCGCGCACATGGCCTTTCTTGGCGGCATGCTCGATGGCTGCCCTGGCCTCGCCGACCCTGCCGGCCGCAAGCAGCGCGCGGCCGAGCTCGTAGTGGAAGCGGGCGACGTCTGGATAGGTTTTCACCGCCGCCTCGCAGGCTGCCACCGCACCGGCGCCGATCTCGTTCGGCAGCAGGCCGGGCACCACGCCTTGCAGGTCGAGAGGCTCGCCGGCGGCGGTGTCGCAAGCCTCGACCGTCGGCGACAGCTTCATCGTCGCCGGCTTGGCGGAGCTGCTGTCGGCGCGGATTTCGAAGCCGACCTCGACCGGCGCGCCGGCGCCGATCTGCGGCTCGTAACGGAGATGGTCGACTTCACCGGCCAGAAGGCTGGATTGCGGCGACAAGGTTCGATCAGGCAATGACAGCGTTCCCGTTGCCGGATACCCCGAGACCTTCAGGCTGACCGCCGGATCGTCGGTGGGGAAATCCAGATTGAGCGCGACCGGGCCGACGCCGACGGGAATATCAAGCTTGCGGTTCTCGATTGCTTCGGCAGCGCCGGTGATGTGGATGCCGCGCTCCAGCACCTGCTGCTTCTGCTCGGCCTCGAGCGAAGCCATGATCTGCTGACCCGCCGCACCTTCGCCGCTCTTGACGCGGAACACCAATATGCCCTGGCTCCCGCCGCCCCAATTGTCATGCGTGGCATAGGCCAGCATATCCACCTCGTCCTGCGTGGCGGCTCCTTTGGGGATATCCATCTGCAGGCGCGGCAGGTCCTTGCCCTGGATCGGTTCGCCCACCGCGACGTCTTTGCCGTCCAGCACCAGACGGCCCATTGCCGGCGGCCGTTCGATGCTGACGCTGATAGCGCCGCCATCGACATCGACCGGCTCCGGCAGGCCGAGAGCGACAGGACCGACCCCCGACAGCACCACCTTCTCCAGCACTGGCGGCAGCGAAGGCCGATTGTTGCGGCGCACCAGCACCACGTCGTCGATCAGCGAGGAATTTTCCCATGGCACCTGCATGCCGTTGGTGGCCTGCACGACATCGCGGCGCACCGCCGACATGACCGTGCGGATCTCCTGGTTCGGCGCCAGCGCGCGCCGCGAAAAGGCCGATGAAAACGGGCTGAGGTCGCCGCTGCCGTCATAGGCGACCGCGCCTGGTTCGGTGGCGAAGGCAATCAGCGTGTTGAGCGAGCTTCGCACCTGCGCCAGCCCGGTATTGCCGGCGGTGACAAGCTGGTCGCGCAGCCAGTAATTGTTGCGCGGGAAGGGGTTGTTGCGGCAGGCATCGAGGATGATCACCTGGATCTTCGACTTCGAGCGCAGCTGCGCCAGCACGTCGTTGAGCTTGATGGCCTGGACCTCGATATCGGCCGCCTTCTTCAACGAGGCGTCGACCGGTATTAGGAAATTCTCGCCGCCGATCTGAAAGCCGTGCCCGGAATAGTAGACGACGGCGAGATCGGCGCCGTCGGCGGCGGCCAGATAGTCCCGGAACTGACCTTCGAACTGCTGCTTGGTGAGATTCTCGGCGACGAAAACCTCGAAGCCCGCCAGCCGGAACGTGGCCGATACGTTCTGGGCATCCTTGGCCGGGTTCTGCAGCGCCGGAATGTTGCGGTATTCGGAATTGCCGATAACAAGCGCGACCCTTCGATCGGCGCAGGCCTCGAACGTCGTGAGGCCGGCGAGGATGAAGACCGCGATGAATCCACAAAGTCGGAGCATGGCAAAACTCCTGGCAACTGCCGCCTTACGCCGACGAAGGCATTCTGCGGCATGAGGTCCGTTAAGAGTATGCAACCTGCCACAGGATAAAGTGAAAGCCCCGTCACCGCCAGACCATGGCAGCCGATTTCTTTCAGCGCTGGTTGACCGTAGGGTGGCAGTAGCACGCGCTTCGAGATCGGGTATGTGACAAGTCTCACAGATCGCTGTTTTGGTGATCCGCCCGGCCGGCCAGCCGCAACCCTACTCCTTGAAGAGCAGGTCCTTGTCGTTCGAATATTTGACCAGCAGCGGAATGCTGGCGCCGCCGATGACGGGACCGAGATGGCCAAACGTCCCTTCGATGACCGAGAACGGCTCGGGACGATCGACAAGGATCCGTGCCAGCTTTCTGCGCATGGCCTTGGCGATCTCCTTGCGCACGCCATTCGGTATGGCGCCATCGATCACCACATTGTCGATGTCGAGCAAGGCAACGGCGCTGCGGGCGGCATAGGCAAGCCCGTCCGAAACCTCATCGATCCACGCGGTGAGCGGCTCTCCAAGGTCTCCCCAATCGTCAGGCGACGACCAGATGCGGCCGGCATCCTTGTCCCCATTGTCCTGGTCGTTGAGCTTGCCGGCGAGCGAATGCAGCGAAGCGACGCGCAGCAACGGCATCATGCGGTCGCCCTTGCGCCCCGGCGCGGGCACCGGCATGTCGCCCAGCGCCCCGGCCAGCTTGTTGCGGCCGGGGAACAAGTGATGATCGAGCACCAGGCCGCCGCCGATGAAGTGCCCGACATAGGCGTAGAGAAAGTCGGCGCGGGATCCGCCGGCGCCAAACATCAGTTCGGCCGCGGCCGACACCGTGGCGTCGTTGTAGAGGAACACCGGCCAGTCGAACGCCCGGTCCAGTTCGGCGCGAATGTCGATTTCCTTCCAGGCATCCAGCCTGCCCGCCGGCACCGCGCCCTCTTCGCTTAGGTTCCACTGATGGAATGGCGAGGCGATGCCAAGACCCGCGATGCGGTCTTTTTCTATCGATCTGTGCTTGCGGCACATGCGCGCGATGGCGCCCTTGGCGAATTTCATCACCTCGACGGGCGTCGGATAGTCGAACAGCGTGCGTTCGAACGCCATCACGTTGCCGACGAAATTGACCAGGGCGACATCGGCGCTGCGATGGTCGACCTTGAGGCCGAAGGCGTACGCGGCTTTCGGGTTCAACGCATAGGGAACCGAGGGTTGCCCCAGCCGTCCGCGCAAAGGCTCCAGGCGCAGCAGCAGCTTGTTGTCGGCGGCGCGGTTGACGATGGTGGTGATGGTTTGCGCGGCCAGCCCGGTCAGCCGCGTCAAATCGGTCTTGGCCAGCTGGCCGTGCCGGCGGATCAGCGAGACGATCAGGCGTTCGTTGTAAATGCGGCTCTCGGCCTGCGTGGTTCCGCCGCTGCGCCCCTCGGCGATCTTTTCGAGACTGAAGAAGCTGGTGCCGGTCACGCTTTCCCCTGCGCAAGGAGTTTGGCCGCAAGGCGAGCCGATCAAAGCGCTGACGTAGCAATGCGGGCCTGGCAAGGCAACACTTAAATCCACCCGATGGAAAAATGTAGTTGACGCCAGCCGGCCTGCTGTCGTTCAAAGTATACAAGCCTGGAGGAGCAATGCCGTGACGCAGACCCGGACCATCATGTGCTTTGGCGATTCCAATACCTATGGCGCCATTCCCACCCTGGCCCGCGTCGGACGGCACCGCTTCACGCCCGACCGCCGCTGGCCGGGCATCATGCGCCGCCAGCTCGGCAACGGATGGGATGTGATCGAAGAAGGGCAGGGCGGGCGCACCACCGTGCACGACGATCCGATCGAAGGTCTCCACAAGAACGGGCTCAAATCGCTCCCGGTGTGCCTGGAAACGCATATGCCGCTCGACCTCGTCATCCTGATGCTCGGCACCAACGATCTCAAGCATAGGTTCTCGGTAACGCCGAATGACGTCGCTGATTCCATTGAGATCTTGGCCAGAATTGTCCTGCGCAGCGAAGCTGGCCCCGCGGGCGTGGCGCCCGCGGTCCTGATAGTAGCGCCGCCGCCGATGCTGGAGGTCGACTGGTTCGGCCAGATGTTCCTGGGCGGCGCCGCAAAGTCGATGCACTTTGCCGGCCTGTTCCGCGATGCGGCCCGGCGCGCCGGCGCCGCGTTCTTCAACGCCGGCGATGTCGTCGAGTCGAGCGCGGTAGACGGCATTCACCTCGACAGCGACGCGCATCGCGTGCTCGGCACGGAATTGGCCAAAGTCGTCCAGTCGCTGATCGCCAAGGCGTGATCGCGTGGGCGAGTCACCCGACTATCTCTGATTAATTAATTCCACTGGAAAAAGTTTTGACTTGCGAGCGGGAAGGTGGGTATCTGGGGAGACTGGGAAGAGTAGCGACCGCGAGGCTTGCGATGCGCGGCAACAATCAACGACAGGGAGGAAGTAAAATGCGATCTGACAGGAACATGATGCTGGCGACGCTGCTCGGCGTTGCCGGTGTGCTCGCGGGCGGTACCATTCTGGCAAGCGCGCAGGACGGCCCGGCCGGGCTCACCAAGCCGGCGGTATTTGCGCCGTTCGATCCGAAGGCGCCGGCCTGCAGCCCACCGCCCGGCCTGAGCAAGGTGCTGGCCTTCGCGCAGGACAACGAGCGTGAATTCATGCAGGGCGTCGACCGCGGCCTGGCCGCCGCCGCCAAGGATCGCGGCCTGGAATATCGCCGCGCGCTTGCCAACAATGACGCCGCCAAGGGGGTCGAGCAGGTGCAATTGTTTCTCGCCTCCAAGATCGGCGGTCTGGTCGCAGCCCCCGTGGACCCGGCCTCGATGAGCCGCAGCCTGCAGGAGCTTATCTGGTCGGGCGCCTATGTCGGCACCATCGTGCCGCCGCCGGCGACGTCGCTGCTCAACGCGCCGCAATACGAGACCGGCAAGGTGCTGGCCGAAGCGGCCGCGGCCTACATAAAGGACAAGCTCGGCGGCAAGGCCAATGTCGTCATCCTGTCGCATGACAGCATGGAATTCCTGGCGCCGCGCTTTGCCGCCATGCGCGACATCTTCAAGGCTATGCCAGGCGTCACCATCGTCGCCGACATCTCGCCCAATCCCGTCAACAAGGAAGGCGGCTTTGCCACGATGAGCACCATTCTCCAGGCCCATCCCGACGTCGATGTCGTGCTCGGCGCCGACACGGTCGTGCTCGGCGCGCTGGCTGCCCTGGAAGCGGCGGGCAAGGCGCGGCCGGACCAGTTCCTTGGCGGCATCGACGGCGAACCGGAGGCAGTCGCCGCGATCAAGAAAGGCGGCGGTCCCTACAAGGCAAGCATCAGCCTGGCGTCGCCGGTCTTCGCTTATGCCATGGGCCAGCATGCCGCCGACTGGCTGGAGGGCAAGAGCATCCCGCAGGCGATGGATATCCTGCCCGTGGCGCTGACCAGCGACTACATGGCCCAGTACGAGGCCGATGTCGCCGACCCGGCCGCGGTCTACAAGGACCCGAAGCGCCGCGACATCTATCTCAGGATGTACGGCAACATCTGCTACGACACGCGCGACCAGTATGTGAATTTCCCCTGGTCATCCGAGGCAAAGTAGCGCCTGTTTTTCCCGCGCGATACGGGCGGGTCAGCCTGACCTGAAACCGCCCGCTTCAGTCAGAGGCTAGCATGAGCACAGACAGCCTTCGAACGGGGACGACACCGCTGCAAACGGGCCGGTTTTCATCCTTGCTGCCGGGCGTCAAGGCGCCGGGCGAAGCGTCTGGCCGCATCGGGCTGGCGCTGGTCGCGCTGGGCTTGATCATCGCCTTCTCGCTGTTGAACAAATCCTTCTTCAGCCTCGACAATTTCGTCGTCATTGGCGTCAACTCGACCTCGATCCTGATCGCCGTGCTCGGCACCTCCGCGCTGCTGATCGCCGGCTATGTCGACCTCTCCATCGGCAGCATGGTCGCCTTGATCGGCATCATCACTGCCAAGGTTGCGGTGGCGACGCAGAGCGCGCCGCTGGCAATCTGCGTCGGCCTGGGTCTGGGCCTTTTGCTCGGTCTGCTCAACGGTCTGCTGGTGCGCAGGCTGAGCATCTCGCCGTTGATCGTCACGCTGGCGATGCTGGCGCTCTATGGCGGCCTTGCCTTCGTCGTCTCCAGCACCGCGGTCTATGGTTTTCCCGAGGCTCTGCTCGAATTGGGGCGGGGCAAGATCTTCGGCATCCAGTACACCGTGATCATCGCCGCATCTGTCTTTGTCATCGGAGCCTTTGTCTTGACCAGCACGGTCACCGGCTTGAGGCTCTACGCCATAGGCGGCGACCCGCGCGCAGCCGAACTCTGCGGCATTCCGGTGGGGCGCACGGTGGTTGGCCTCTACGCCGCCAATGGCTTGCTGATCGGCCTGGTCTCGGTTCTGATCGCCGGTCGTCTCGGCAGCATCACGCCGACCATCGGCGTTCGCTTCGAGCTCGACGTGCTCACCGCTGCAATTCTCGGCGGCGTTGCGTTTTCCGGCGGCTCCGGCAGGCCGCTCGGCATCGCCATCGGTGTTGCCACCATCGGCATCCTAAATGCAGGATTGATCTTCGTCGGCCTGCAATCATGGTGGCAATCCATTTCGGTGGGAAGCATGCTGTTGCTGGCGTTGGTGGCCGACCAGGCTGCGATCGGTTTTCGCGGCCGGCGCGCTCGGGCCGCCGCGACCAACTTCACGGTGGCGGACAATGGTGCCGTCGCCTCGGCCGGCCCTGCCGTGACGGCGGGCAATGCAGAAGCCCCGCAAGGTCCGGCATTCTCGATTGCCGGCGCCCGCAAATCCTACGGCGCGCTGACGGCATTGGAAGAGGCGAGTTTCACGGTCGGCAAAGGCGAGATCGTCTGTCTGCTCGGCGACAATGGCGCCGGCAAGTCGACGCTGGTGAAGATTATTTCGGGCGCCATCCAGCCCGATGCCGGCGCGATGACCCTCGAGGGCCAGCCGATTTCCTTCAGGAGCCCGCAGGATGCACGCGGCGCCGGCCTGGAGACGGTCTATCAGGATTTGGCGCTCTGCCCGAACCTCAGCGTCGCCCACAATATGATCCTCGGGCGTGAGGAAACGCGGCGTTGGCTCGGTGTCTTCCCGGTTCGCGACGACCGAAAGGCCGCCGAGCAGTGTCGTGCCCGGCTTGCCGCGCTGGGCGTCACGCTTCGCGACGAAAACGTTCTGGTGCGCTCGCTGTCGGGCGGCCAGCGGCAGTCCATCGCCATTGCCCGCGCGCTTGCCGATCACGTCAAGCTGATCTGCCTCGACGAGCCTACCGCCGCGCTCGGCGTCAAGCAGACCGCGCAGGTCGTCAAGCTGATCCGTTCGATCGCCGCCAGCGGCACCGGCGTCATCCTGGTCACGCACGACCTGTCGACGGTCAGGGCGCTGGCCGACAGGATCGTCGTGCTCAGCCTCGGCAGGGTGGCTTACGACGGCTCGGCCAAACAGCTGACCGCCGATCAGCTCTGGGGCCTGATGGCAAGCGGGACGCTGGCGCCGGCCGCTGGGTAGGAATGCCGATCGCAGGATCTAAAGCTCGAGGCAGACCTTGCCGAAATGCCTTTGCGCTTCGTAGTGCCTGAAGGCGGCGGCGATATCCTGCAGTGGAAAGCTGCTGTCGATGACAGGCTTCAGGCGGTTGACCTCTATCGCACGGATCATGTCCTGCTGGTCGGCTTTGCTGCCGATGGAAATTCCGCTGATGCGGATCTGGTTTGAAAACAGCGCCGGGATTGAAACTTCTGCTGCAAAGCCGGTCAGGACGCCGATGAGTGCGATATGCCCGCCTGTCCGGCAGGCCGCTATCGACTGCGCCAGCGTCGCCGGTCCGCCGACCTCGATCACATGATCGACGCCGCGTCCGTCCGTCAGTTCCCTGGCCCTGCCGCCCCACTGCGGCACCGCCTTGTAGTTGATGACGCTGTCGGCCCCGAGTCGTCTGAGCTTCTCCAGCTTCCCTTCATCGGACGAGGTGGCGATGACCCTTGCGCCGGCAGCCTTGGCAAATTGCAGCGCAAACAATGACACGCTGCCGGTGCCAAGGATCAGCACCGTGTCGCCGGGCTTTACCTTGCCGCATGTCACCAGCCCGCGCCAGGCGGTGACGCCCGTGCAGGTCAGCGTTGCCGCCTCGAGATGCGTATAGCCCGCCGGCGCCCTGGTGAATGCGTGCGCCGGCATGCACACATACTCGCTGGCGAAGCCGTCGAAACTGTCTCCGGGAATGTCGCGGCTTGTATCGGATCTCATGTCGCCGGCCAGCCACCAGGGGTAGAAAACACTGACGACGCTGTCGCCCGGCTTGAACGTGTCGACGCCGTCGCCGATGGCGATCACCTCGCCGGCGCCATCCGACAGCGGCACGCGGCCGTCGGCGAGCGGCACCTTGCCTTGTACGGCGAAATCGTCGCGCATGTTCAGCGCGCAGGCGCGAATCCTGACCAGCATTTCGCCCGGCCCAGGCCGGGGCTGATCCTCCTCGACCAGGTCGAGCTTGTCCAACCCGCCCGGCGCTCTCAGCCTGACCAGCTTCATTGTCTCTCTCCGACGTAAAGAGCGTTAGCATGGCGGCGGCGGTCCAGCCTATCGCCGGACCGGCCGGCCGGAAATCACGCGCAGCCAAGGCGCCAGATGGACGGCGCTCATCAAGAGATACATCAGCGGCATGCCGGTGAGCGGGGAGGCATCGGCCCCCAGGCACGACATGGCGCCGTCGCCAGCGTGAATGCAGGTGAGCAGCGCCATCACGGCGAAAACAGGGGCCGCGGCGAGGCATAGCCACTCGGCGGTGCGGAGAGAAACTGCATCGGAGCGTTGAGGGACCTCACTGCCGGTGCCTGTGCTGATATCGCTCATGGTCATAATCCCTTGATGATCAATGCCCGGCTTTCCTGTCCCGTGAGGGACAGGAAACCAAGCTGGATGGGCGCCGCTCCAGGTCCTTACTTGCCGTCCTTGTTGCGGAACGCGGCTTCGCCGGCCGCCGACACTTCCTCCCACGTCTTGTCGGGTGCGGCGTCGTAATTGTCGTGCCAATTCCACCAGCTGTAGAGCTCGGTCTGCGGATAGCCTTCGGGCGAATCCTCCCAGATTTCCTGGCGGCCGAGCGGCGTTGCGTCGAGGTAGCTCCAGACCGTGCCCATCTGCTCGTCGCCGCGGTTGTTGATGAAGTAGGTGCGATACACTTTCTTGCCGTCCTGGATGAACACGTTGTGGCCGTGCCATTCGTCGACGCCGAAATCCTTGTCGAAACTGTCGGTGATTGTGTACCAGGGCATCTCCCAACCCATCCGCTGCTTCAAGCTGGCAATGTCGGCCTGCGGCGCGCGAGAGGCGTAGGCAAGCGTGGTGTTGCGGGCGTTGAGATGGGCGAGATGGCCGACCTGGTCGGCGCCGAGCGAACAGCCGCGGCAGGCATGTTCGGGCCAGCCGTGGACGCCGGGTTCGTAGAAGGCGCGGTAGACGATCAACTGGCGCCGGCCCTCGAACAAATCGAGCAGGCTCGCTTTGCCGTTGGGACCCTCAAACACATAGGCCTTGTCTACTTCCATCCATGGCATGCGCCGGCGCTCGGCCGACAGCGCGTCCCTGGCGCGCATCGTTGCCTTTTCCTTCACCAGCATCTTTTCGCGCTCGGCTTCCCATTCCTGCCTTGAAACGACCGGTGGGGTCTTCATTGCCACGTGCTTGGTCATCGCTTGTTTCCTTTGCCAGTTGTTGAGCCGTTGTGGCTTGTCGTTGCCTGTTGATCGTGAGGCAGGCTAGGGCCGCGAGGCGGAGAGGGCGGAGTTACAAATGTGACGGCATTTGCAGGCGGGCCACCGCAGCAGGGGTGGCGAGGCCGCACGGTGGGCTCGAGGTCCTCGGAAGCAGGCATGGTCGGTTTTTCCTTATTGAGAAGCTTAACGCGACTGTCTGAGATGCTCAGGCTAGCGAATGCGAATATTGCCGTCAACGCAGGCCTGGGCGTCTTCAACCAGTCCAGATGGCTAGGTCGCCGTCCGCGGCTTGCTGCTTGGC
Organism: Mesorhizobium sp. M0761; assembly: GCF_040320205.1. NCBI lineage: Bacteria > Pseudomonadati > Pseudomonadota > Alphaproteobacteria > Hyphomicrobiales > Phyllobacteriaceae > Mesorhizobium > Mesorhizobium sp. M0761. Next base: position 59,656 of record NZ_JAMYPF010000007.1, on the reverse strand, counting down.
GGTGGTGACTTAAGTTAGGGCCGGTAAGGGGAGCGGTGGGAGTTACAAATGTGACGGGATTTGCATGGACTCGCTGATCACCGCGGCAGGGCTGGCGCTGGCGGCGGGCAACCCGCTGGCGGCACTCGACCGCGTCGCCTTGCGCGAGGATGCCCCGGCGCTGGCGTTGCGCGGCATTGCCATGGCGCAGCTCGGCGATTTCCATCGCGCCAAAGTACTGTTGCGTAGGGCCGGCCGTGCCTTCGGTCCAAAGGAGGCGGTGGCGCGCGCCAGGTGCGTTGTCGCCGAAGCCGAGATCGCGCTTGTTTCGCGTGATCTCAGCTGGCCGTCCAAGGCGCTCGACGCGGCGCGGTCGACATTGGAAAAGCATGGCGACCGGCTGAACGCGGCGCATGCCGGGCATCTCAAAGTGCGCCGCCTGCTGCTGATCGGCCGCCTCGACGAAGCTGAAGACGTGCTGGCTGGGCTCGATCCGTCGCCGCTTCCGCCGGCCTCACGCGCCGCGCATGAACTCGCGGTTGCCGGCATCGCCATGCGGCGCCTGAAGACGAAGGCCGCGCGCGCAGCCCTTGAGTGGGCGCGCCATGCCGCCCGCCGGGCCGGCATTCCGGGTCTCATGGCGGAGGTCGACAGCGCCTTCCTGGCGCTGGAGACGCCGGCGGCGCGGCTGATCGCAGGCGGCGAGGAGCATCCGCTGTTGCTCGAAGAAGTCGAGGCGCTGCAGGCGTCGCGCGCGCTGGTCGTCGATACGTTCCGCTATATCGTGCACAAGCAGGAAACAACGATCTCGCTGGCAACGCGGCCGGTGCTGTTTGCGCTGGCGCGCGCGCTTGCCGAAGCCTGGCCGGCGGATGTGCCGAGGGCGACGCTGATTGCCCGCGCCTTTGGCGGCCGGCATGCCGATGAATCGCATCGCGCCAGGCTGCGGGTCGAGATCGGCCGGCTGCGCGCCGAATTGCGGCCGCTGGCGGGCATCGGCGCGACCAGCCAGGGCTTTGCGCTAAAGCCGCGCGAAGCAGGCTCCGTGGCGGTGCTGGCGCGGCCGATCGAGGAGCGGCACGCCGCGGTGCTGGCCTTCCTGGCCGATGGTGAATCCTGGGCCAGCTCGGCGTTGGCGCTGGCGCTGGGCGCCGGACAGCGCAGCGTACAGCGGGCGCTCGAGCAGTTGGCCGAGACCGGCAAAGTGCAGTCCTTCGGCCACGGCCGGGCGCGGCGCTGGATGACGCCACCGGTCGCTGGTTTCACGACCACCTTGTTACTCCCGTCGCCGCTGCCGAACGGCTAGGAAAGGTGACCATGATCGAGGACCAGGACATGAAACATTCAGCAGCGGAAATCCTGCGCGAATACGGGCCCTTTCCTGATGTCGACACCGTGCACGGCGTGAGCTTCGACGGACAGAATGTCTGGTTTGCGACGGGCGAGCGGCTGACCGCCTTCGATCCGGCAAGCGGCGAGACGCTGCGCTCGATCGATGTCGCGGCACATGCCGGCACCGCCTATGACGGCCGGCATCTGTTCCAGCTCGCCGGGGACCGCATCCAGAAGATCGACCCCGATACCGGCAAGGTGCTCTCCACCATCCCGGCGCCCGGCGGCGGCCGCGATTCCGGCATGACCTGGGCCGAGGGCACGCTCTGGGTGGGGCAGAACCGGGAGCGCAAGATCCACCAGATCGATCCCGAGACCGGGAAAATCCTGCGCACCATCGACTCAAACCGCTTCGTCACCGGAGTGACCTGGGTCGATGGCGAGCTCTGGCACGGCACCTGGGAAGGCGACCAGAGCGATGTCCGGCGCGTCGATCCGCAAACTGGCAAGGTGCTGGAACGGCTCGACATGCCGGCGGGGGTGGGCGTTTCCGGGCTCGAATCCGACGGCGGCGACCGCTTCTTTTGCGGCAGCGGCCCCGGCGGCATGGTGCGATCGGTGCGTCGGCCGAAGTAAGGCCGTCAAGTATTGGGCCGGCAGCGTATTTCCTACGGTCATCCCGCCGAGATCATATCCCGGAGCCGTCGAGCAGCGGGACGTCTTCGCCTTGCCACGGACTTGGCATTGAAGCCCGGCTCAGATTGGCCGTCGGCAGCGGCATCCAGCATTTCAACTCCGGTTCGGGGTATTCGATCACCCGTCCTGGCGACGAATCGGAAGAGCGCCAGCCCTCCGTGCCGAACTGGTCGGCGCGCGACCAGTAAGCGAGGTCGACCTCGGCCGGCCCCTGTTCCGATGGCCTGACCGTGACCAGGATGCGGCTGCCGTCCTTGGGCGCGCTCGCCATGTGCCGCCAGCGATCGGGTTCGTCCATTCTCATGTCCTCCTGCACGTTGCAGGGATAGTCGCCGCGCTCTTGGCAGCGGTCAACCCGAACTTTGCCCAAGCACGAGATCTGTTTAGTACTCCCGCGCCGTCGGCCGAAACAGGATCTGGTTCATGTCGACCTCGTCGGGCTGGCTCACGGCGAACGCCCACATGGCCAAAGAATCCGGGTGCCGGGCCGCAACAGGAAAATCGAAGCCGGCATGTGAACGGGCTCACATGCCGCCACTGCAAGGAACGCTATGGGACGTCCGGCCATGACAGGGGTTTCGGATGACACTTGCAGATCTGTCTTTTTATCTCTTCACTATTTTCAATGGCTTGCGCGTGGTGTCCTACCTGCCGCAGATCGTGCGGGTGGCCCGGGACAGGCACGGGGCGTCGGCGATTTCCTACGCGACCTGGCTGTTGTGGACAGGCGCCAACGCCACGACGGGACTCTACGCCCACATCAATCTGAACGATCCCGCTCTGGCGGCGATCAACTGGCTGAACGCCGTATGCTGCGTGCTGGTCATCGCGCTCACCGCCTACAAGCGCCATCGCGCACGGCTTCCGGTTGAGGAAGCCGCAAGCCGGTCGGAAGCGACCGCTCTGTTGGTCGACAATGTCTGCTGAAGATCACCGCGGCAGATTGCGCTTTTCGAGGCCGCTCTCAGACATGCACGGTGCCATGCGAAAGCTCGCCCTCGTCGCTTGAGATGAGGAAAGCGGCTGCGAGCAGGCCGACATAGAACAGCCCGACCATGCACACGACATAGATGCCTGGAACCGGGCCGAGCTGCGCCACGCGCGCGGCGTCGAGAAATGACGCGCCCAAGCCTATCGGCGACCCTTCGCGCTGCAGACTGGGCGTCGTGATCTTCAGCACCCACGCCAGCATCAGGATCGTGTACATGAAAATGTAGTTGCGGCGCAGCCGGCGCACCAACGCCGCGCGTTGCGAGATCAGGAAGCGCGGCGAACGCAGGCCTTCGCCGACGATGGCCAGCCAGTTGGAGGCGTAGTCGGGCTGCGGCGAGAAGATCTGCGCGAAATAATAGCGCTCGAACTGGCGCACCCTGGCCCGGTAGACATCGAAGAAACGATAGCGCCGCGCCTCGATCCATAGCAGCAGCGTGGTCAGCAGCATGGCAAAGAGCAGCACCCCGTGATGGGCGCTGGGCGTCGAGAGTGAGACTGAGAGCATGGCGGCGACGACAGTAATCGCCCAGTTGCTGGTACGGTCCAGCCGGTCGCGCCAGCCGGCCATGCGGGCGATTTCGGCGCGGTGGAAATGCGACATGGTGGCCACGAATTCCGATGAGGTGAGCTTCAGCGCGAACGCATCAGAGGCCCGCGGCGCTGCAGCCGCTTCGTCGGTTTTCACGGTCTTGACCTGGGACATCCCTTGCCACGCGCCTCCCAACGCCATGGCCGGCCGAAACGACGCCGGTCATCCCCATCCGCGCAACGCGCAATCGGTTGAAAATGTTCCGTCGCCGGCCCGGGTCTCGGCGGTTTATCCGCAGTCAGATAGGCCCGTTATGCGATTCAGGTAAGGAGGAACCTGCGGCGCGCTAAGGGAGCGTGGCGTGCAACCGATCTCGCCCTCAAAACGTTATACCGGGCACAATGAGGGGGTGCATGTCCTTCGTGGTCAACCGGCGCCGGTCGGTCGCGCTTGCCGCAGCAGCTTTCGCATTCATGCCGGCCGCATCGTTGGCAGCCGAAAAGACCGGCATGTCCAGCGAGGGCATTTTCGTTCTCGAAATCCTCCTTCTGCTTCTCGTCGGCCGCGGCATCGGCGAGTTGCTGGAGCGTCTCGGCCAGCCGGCGGTGATGGGTCAGCTCATCGGCGGCATCCTGCTCGGGCCATCGCTGCTCGGTTGGCTATTGCCGGAAGCAGAACGCGTGATCTTTTCAGGCGACGCCACCCAAAAGAGCATGATCAGCGCCATCGCCCAGCTCGGCGTGTTGATGCTTCTGTTGCTCACCGGGATGGAGACGGATCTGCGGCTGGTGCGCAGGGTCGGCCATGCGTGCTTTTCCATCTCCGCCGCGGGCGTCGCCGTGCCTTTCGCGCTCGGCTTCACCGCCGCGCAGTTCATGCCGGCCTCGCTGCTGGCCGACGGAACCGAGCGCATTGTCGCCGGTCTCTTCCTCGGCACGGCGCTGTCGATCTCCTCGGTCAAGATCGTCGCCATGGTGGTGCGCGAGATGAACTTCATGCGCCGCGATCTCGGTCAGATCATCGTCTCGTCGGCCATCATCGAGGACACGATCGGCTGGGTGATCATCGCCATCACCATCGGCATCGCAACCAAGGGGCGCATCGAGCTCGGCAGCCTTGCCTTCACCATTGTCGGCGTCGCCGCCTTCATGGGGTTTTCCTTCACGATTGGCCGCCGCATCGTCTTCGACGCCATCCGCTGGACCAACGATACGTTCCGCAGCGAATACGCCGTCGTCACCGTCATTCTCGCCATCATGGGCGCAATGGCGCTGATCACCGATCTGATCGGCGTCCACACCGTGCTCGGCGCCTTCGTCGCCGGCATACTGGTTGGGGAATCGCCGATCCTGTCGCGTCATATCGAAGGGCAATTGCGCGGCGTCATCATGGCGCTGTTCATGCCGGTTTTCTTCGGCGTCGCCGGCCTTTCGGCGGATCTCACCGTGCTTGTCGACCACGAGCTTGCGCTACTCACGGCCGCTTTGGTGCTGATCGCCAGCTTCGGCAAATTCGCCGGCGCCTTCATCGGCGCCGAGCTTGCCGGCATGAGCCGCAAGGAAGGCATCGCCGTCGGTTGCGGCATGAACGCGCGCGGCTCGACCGAAGTCATCGTCGCCTCTATTGGCCTGTCGATCGGCGTTCTGTCGCACAATCTTTTCACCATGATCGTGACCATGGCCGTCATCACCACGCTCGCCATGCCGCCGACCTTGCGTTGGGCACTCGGCCGCTTGCCGATGGGCGAGAACGAGAAGAAGCGTCTGGAGCGCGAGGAGATCGACCAACGCGGCTTCATCGCCAATCTGGAACGACTGCTGGTGGTGACCGATGAGGGCGTTGTCGGCCGCTTTGCCGCTTACCTCGCAGGAGTCGTGGGCGCCGGCAGGCCGACGACGGTGCTGCATGCCCGAGGCGAGGGGGAGGAGGCCGAGCCCGGCACGGATGCGAAGCTCGAGCCGATCGAAAAGGGTGCCGAGGACAGCCGCGAGGCCGCCAGGAGTTCGGACGAGGAACTGACCCGCGCGGCGCCTGTCACGCGGCGCCACGAGGCCGAGCTTTCGGCCGAAACGGTTGCCAAGGAGGCGCGCAAAGGCTATGGGCTGCTGCTGATCGGGCTCGGCCGCGCGGTCACGTCGAAAGGTGGGTTTGCCCGCCGCATCAACGAGATCGCCGGCGCCTTCGAGGGCCCGCTATGCCTGGTGCTGAAGGCGACCGGCGCCGGCCGCCAGATGCCAAGGCTAGGACCTGAAGGCGGGAAGATTCTGGTTCCGGTCAACGGCACCGCGATCGCCCGCCGGGGTGCCGAAATGGCGCTGGCGATTGCAGCGGTCACGGGTGCGCGGGTCAAGATACTTTATGTCGCGCGCGTCGGCCGCGACGAACCGCGCGACACTGTCTCGCATCGCCGCAGGGAGGCGGTGCTGAAGGATACCGTCGCACTAGCCGACCGCTATGGCGTCGAGATCGAGACGGCCATCCGCAGCCGGGCCGCCGCCGCCGATGCCATTGCCCGCCAGTCCGGCAGGGGGGCGGCGCTGATCGTCATGGGCGTGGCGCGGCGCCCTGGCGAGGAACTCTTCTTCGGCGAGACGACCACCGGCGTGCTGCAGCGCTGCCAATGCCCGGTGGTGCTGATCTCGGACGCCAGGCTCAGCCGCGACGACGAGGGCAGGGAAGAGCTGCGCTCGGGAACGGGGACAGGGTGATGAGTATTTCCCCTCGAGGGGAAATTTCGCTCATGCCGCCTGCAGCCTCTCTCGGCCGGGCTGCGGCGGGAAGGCGATGGCGATGCCGGCAGCACCGAGGCCGATCAGCGCCGAGCCGATGAACAGCCAGGAATAGCTGGCATAGGCGTCGAAGATCATGCCGCCGGCGAGCGGGCCGAACGACATGCCGAGGCTGGACAACAGGGTCGCGGCGCCAAGTATCGTGCCGATGATGCGTGGCCCGAAATAGTCGCGCGCCAGAACCGCATAGAGCGGCATGACGCCGCCATATGTGGCGCCGAAGATGATCGCCAGGAGATAGAACTGCTCGAGATTGCCGACGGCGAGATAGGCGGCGATCACCACCGCCTGGATGGCGAGGCCCACGATCAGCACCGGCTTGGCGCCCAACCTGTCGCCGAGCACGCCGTAGAGCACGCGCCCGCCAAGGCCGGCAAGGCCCTCGACGCTGTAGATCGACACGGCTGCCATCGGCGCCACGCCGCACGACATGGCATAGCTCACCATGTGGAAGATCGGCCCCGAATGCGCCGCGCAACAGGCGAAGAAGGTCATGCCCAGCACCAGGAATTGCGGCGAGCGCAACGCCTGGCCGACTGACATGCCGGGGGCCGCGGCAGGCGCGGGCGCGCTGCCATCCGCTGCCGCGACCGCCGCCGACGGCTGGCGCACCAGGAAGACGGCCGGCAGCAACAGCACCCAGGCCATGATCCCGATGTCGAACATGGCGGTACGCCAGTCATAGGCCGTGATCAGCCAGCGTGCGAAGGGCGAAATGGTCATCGGCGCCACGCCCATGCCGGCCGAGACCAGCGACACGGCCAGGCTGCGATGGGTCTCGAACCAGGCGGTGGTCAGCGCGATCATCGGCGCGAAGAAGGCGCTGGCCGCCAGCCCGACGATGACGCCATAGCTCAGCTGGAAGACTAGCAGCGATTGGGCTCGGCTCGCCACCACCAGCGACAGGCCGAGCAGCACCGCGCCGGCAAAAACCACCGGGCGGGCGCCGACACGGTCATAGATGGCGCCCCAGGCGAAACCGCCTGCGCCCATCACCAAGAAATTCAGCGTCATGGCGCTGGAAATGCCGGTTCGCGACCAGTTGGTGTCGAGCGCCATCGGCTCGAGAAAGATCGCCAGCGAAAACATCGCGCCGAGCGCCACACAGGTCATCAGCGCGCCGCACGCGACGATCACCCAACGGTAGGAACTGTTCATGCTCTTCTCCCGAGATCGGTTTCGATGCGGCGCCACTCGCTCCAGCTCCGTTGCGCCGCTTGCGTCCGAAGGACGTTGGCGGGATTTCGAATCCGACAATCCGGTTGCATTTTTTATCCGGTCTGCGTGGAAGTCCATCCGGATATGACAAAAGCAGGTGTAAGGCTGCCAAGCGCGCCGACAAATAGACTGCCGAATTGACGAGCCGCTCCGCGGCGCTAGCTTTGTGGTCTCGCGACGGGAGATATCGCTCATGGAACTGCATCGCGGCCGCCTCATCGACCACGTCCAGCTGGTGGTCAGGGACCTCAAGGCGAGCCGGCGCTTCTATGAAGCCGTCTTCAAGGTGCTCGGCATTCCGATCGGCGGCGAGGCCGAGGACTATTTCTGGGCCGACGAACTGTTCATCTCAAGCCTCGACAGCCGGGCGGCGAAGGGACAGCTGACCGGGCGCCATCATCTGGCCCTCCAGGCCAGGGACAACGCCATGGTCGATGCCTTCTACAAGGCCGGCCTCGATGCCGGCGGCGCCGACAATGGCGCGCCGGGTGAGCGGCCCTACCACCCCGGCTACTACGCCGCCTTCCTGCTCGACCCCGACGGCAACAACATCGAGGCGGTGTTTCACGGGCCGGCAAAGCGAAGTGCCGCTTCGGTCGAGATCAATTTCTAGCGCAGGTTCACGAGGAGCGGGTTGCGGTGATCCGTCCGGAGTTCTCGTAAAAACAAAGAGTTGAAGCGGTCCACGGATTCAATCGCTGAACTGCTTCACATTGCCGGCGCGTAGCGGTTCACCACCATTCCGCAGGCATAGGCTTTAGAGCCGAGCAGGCGCAATTTCCGGAAGCCGCCACGGTCGAAAATCCGCTCGCCGTCGCCCAGCGCGGCCGGATTGATGAACAGCTGGAACTCATCGACCAACCCCGCTGCAATCAGCGCCGAGGCAAAGCCGGCGCCGCCGAATACCGCCATGTCGCCTTCACCTTCAGCTTTCAGCGCCTTGACCTCGCGCGGCAGGTCGCCGCTGGCAAGCGTCGTGCGCTCCCACCGCGATGCCGCGAGCTTGTCGCTCAGCACCACCTTGCGCGCCTCGACGATGCGCTGCGCAAAGGCGTAGAAGGAATCGCGCGGATAGTTTTTTGCCGCATTGCCCCAATGGGTTAGATAGCCTTCTTCGGCCATCTTGCGGCTGAGCAGAATGGTATCGATGCCGGCGAACACCGCGTTGAAATCCTGCTTCAAGTCGTCGTCCCACGGGCAGTTGGCGCCCCATTCCCAGAGCTGCCAGTGCTCATCGCCGGCCGCGCCGACAAAACCGTCGACCGACATCTGCATCTGCAGGATCAGTTTTCTCATCGTTGTTCTCCTGATTGTGCTCTGGTGTCACCAGCGCCAGGTCAGGCGGCGTTGGTGATTGCTTTACTTTCGGAACCATTGACACGAGAGAAAAATGATGTCAATCGTAAAGTGATTTAGAAATGGAAGCATTGAGAATGTCGACCAGGGAAAGATCCGGCTGCCCCATCAGCCTGTCGCTCGAATTGCTCGGTGACCGCTGGACGCTGCTGATCATCCGCGACATGATTTTAGCGGGAAAAAGGCACTTCCGGGAGTTTCTGCTATCAGGCGAAGGCATCTCGTCGCGCACGCTGGCCGAGCGGCTGCAGACCTTGCAGGATGAGGGCATTGTCACCAGAAGCGACGACCCCACGCACAAGCTCAAGGCGATCTATAAGCTGACCGAGGCGGGCATCGACCTGTTGCCGGTGCTGGCGACGCTCGGCGCCTGGGGCAGCAAATACCGCAACGCCGATGACAAGCTGGCAAGGATCGCCGATGAACTGGCGACGGGCGGCGAGGCAGGCCTGGAGCAGATAAAGAAGAAGCTGCGCGCCGAGCATATCGGCTAGGGAGCAACGCCAGCCCTCCCTTCGGGCCGATGGCGGGCTACATCGACACGACGTCGCGCAGTCTCACCCTTCCCATCCCGCAAATCGCTGTGGCCGGAGCCATGTCTGCTTCGGATTGCCATCGCCCGAACCACGGCCTCTTCCAGCCAGCGCGCGATGGCGGGGGCGGCATGCATGCCGATTGGCCCATGCCGCCATGCACGTAGAGCTCTTCGACCGCGGTGCGGCCGGCGACAGGCAGCCCGTCCGACAGCATGGGCGATTGCCGGGATAGACATTCGTCACCGGGGGTGAGCCGAGACCGGACAGGATGCGCAGCGTGCGGGCCGCGATGCGAAGGCGTCTCGGCGCTAGCGCGCCGATCCACCTTCTCCAACAAGGGGAGAAGGTGAGGCGCGCCTTGTCCCGCCTGCGCTTCTACGCGTAGCCTAAGGAGCTAGCGGGAGGAGAATCGCTTGGACACCACTGTCGTTATTGTCGGCGCCGGGCCCGCCGGCCTTGCGGTCGGTGCCTGCCTGAAGCGGGCAGGAGTGGATTTCATCCTGCTCGAAAAATCGCAGGAGATCGCGCCCGCCTGGCGGCGGCACTATCGGCGGCTGCATCTGCATACGGTCAAGTCGTTCTCTTCGCTGCCGTTCCTGCCCTTTCCCAAAAATTATCCGCGCTACGTGCCGCGCGAAATGGTGGTCCGCTATCTCGACGACTACGCGGAAAAATTCGATCTGCGCCCGCGCTTCGGCGTGACGGTGAAAGCCATTCGCCTCGGGGACGGCGGTTTTCTGGTCGAGACAGGATCGGACAACATCAAGGCGCGCCATGTCGTCATCGCCAGCGGTAACAATGCCGAGCCGATCGTCCCCCGGCTCCCTGCTATCGAGGCTTTCAAGGGCGAGGTGCTGCACAGCGCCGACTATACGCAAGCGGCGCCCTTTGCCGGCCGCTCGGTGCTGATCGTCGGCATGGGCAACACCGGCGCCGAGATCGCGCTCGACTTGGCGGAAAGTGGCGCGCGTCCGACCATTTCGGTGCGCAAGGGCGTCCACATCGTGCCGCGCCAGCTGTTCGGCGTGCCGATCCAGATGGTCGGCATCGCCAGCCGGCCGATGCCGCAGGCGCTGAACGACTGGATGTTCCCGATCATCCTCGATTTCGCGCTGGGCAAGCTCGAGAAATACGGCATCGTCAGGCCGAAGCAGGGCATCCTGCAGCAGATCGACGAAGTCGGCCGCATCCCGGTCATCGACGTCGGCACGGTCGACGCCATCACCAAAGGCGCCATCAAGATCGCACCCGACATAGCGGGCTTCACCGAGCGCGGCGCTGCGTTCACCGACGGCAGGCAGGAAAATTTCGACGCCGTCATCCTCGCCACCGGCTATCGCCCGGGCTACGAAAAGTTTCTGCCCGTGGAATTGCAGCCGGAGCGCAGTGGCGTCAACGCCCGCGCCTCTCAACTCGGCCTCTACCTCGTCGGCTTCTACAATCCGGTCACCGGTCTGCTACGAGAAATCGGCAGGGAGGCGAAGGCGGTGGCGGCCGACATTGCGCGGCGGCGGTAAAAGGGGAGATCGGCTATCCATCACAGCCGCGCCGCATCGCCCTCATCCAGCAGCCATCGCCGCACGGCTTGCGTCGGTTCTGGGTGCCGTTGCTTGCGCGGCATCACGACATAGAAATCGTGCGTCCCACGCATCTCCGCGTTGATCGGCTGCACCAGCCGGCCGGCGGCAATGTCGGCGGATACGAGAAACCGGCTGGCCAGCGCGATGCCCTGGCCGGCAATGGCGGCGTCGATCGCGAGGCCTGTCTGGTTGAAGCGCATGCGTTTGGCCTCGGCGGCCATCCTCAGGCCGAGCGCCTTTTCCATGAATTCCGGCCATAGATTGTGCGCGTCGTGCAGCAGGACGTGGTGCTGGATGTCGGTCGGCGCGATCTCGTTCGCGCCGGTCGGCAGCAGGGCAGGGCTGCAGATGGCGACGATCTGCTGTGGAAACAAAAGATCCACCATCAGGCCGGCGCCGAAGGGCAGGCGGCCTTGCCTGACCGCAATGTCGACGCCGTCGGCCTGAAAACTCGACAGGCTTTCGCTGGCCAGGATTCGCAAATCGACCAGCGGGTTGTGGGCGACGAACTCCGGCAGTTTGGGGATCAGCCATTTGGTGGCAAAGCTCGGCGTGACGCTGATCGTCAGCCGCGCCGGTTCGGGCCGCAGCAGCAAGGTGGCCTCCGAGATCAGCTCGAAGGCGCGGCGGATGTTGGGCATATAGGCGCGGCCCTCATCGGTCAGCGCCAGGCCGCGCGGCAGCCGGTCGAAGAGTTTTGTGCCGAGATCGGCCTCCAGCCCGCGTATATGCTGCGCCACCGCCCCTTGCGTCACGTTCAGCTCTTCGGCGGCGATGCGGAAGTTGAGATGACGCGCGGCGGCTTCGAAGGCACGCAGCGCATTCAATGGTGGCAGGCTCAGGAAGGCTTCAGGCATGCAGGAGTTTTTCTACAGCTTGATTTCAGGCTTTCTGGTTCGAACCAGATGGCAAGACCGGCTATATCATCCTTTGAAGTCGCGAGACACACGCCGCAAAACCCCAAGGAGAGAAAAATGAGTGTAGAAAAAGTGGCAGTCGTCGTCGCGGGTGGCAGCGGCATGGGCGCGGCGGCGGCCAAGCGGCTGGCGGCGGACGGGTTCAAGGTCGCGATCCTGTCGTCCTCCGGCAAGGGCGAGGCTCTGGCCAAGGAGCTTGGCGGCCTCGGCGCCACCGGCTCCAACCAGTCGAATGACGATCTGCAGCGGCTCGCGGATCTGACGCTCGAGCGCTTTGGCCGCATCGACGTGCTGGTCAACAGCGGTGGCCACGGGCCACGCGCGCCGATCCTCGAAATCACCGACGAGCAGTGGCACACCGGTCTCGACGTCTATCTGATGAACGTCATCCGGCCGGTGCGCATCGTGGCGCCGCAGATGGTCAAGCAGAGGGCCGGCGCCATCATCAACATCTCGACCGCCTGGGTGGTCGAGCCGAGCCCGATGTTCCCGACCTCGGCCGTATTCCGCGCCGGCCTTGCCGCCTACACCAAGATCTTCGCCAACACCTACGCCGCCGACAATGTGCGCATGAACAATGTGCTGCCCGGCTGGATCGACAGCCTGCCGGCCACCGAGGAGCGCCGCGACAGCGTGCCGATGCAGCGCTACGGCACCTCGGAGGAAATTGCCGCGACCATCGCCTTCCTCGCTTCCGAAGGTGCGGGCTACATCACCGGCCAGAACATCCGCGTCGACGGCGGCATCATCGGCGCGATCTGACCGCGCGGTCGCCTCGCGTGAGCCGGCGCGTCACTCCTTCACCGCGCCGGTCATCGACGAGACATAGTGCTCGACGAAGAACGAATAGAGCACCACCACCGGCAGCGAGCCGATCAGCGCTCCCGCCATCAGCGCCCCCCATTCGTAGACGTCGGAGCGCACCAACTCGGTCAGCACACCCACCGGCACGGTCTTGTTTTCCGAGGACTGGATGAATGTCAGCGCATAGATGAACTCGTTCCATGACAGGGTGAAGGCGAATATGCCGGCGGAGATCAGGCCGGGCACCGACAGCGGCAGCACGATCTTGGTGAGGATCTGCCACCGGCTCGCTCCGTCTATCAGCGCGCATTCTTCCAGTTCGAACGGGATGGAGCGGAAGTAACCCATCAACAGCCACGTGCAGAACGGCACCAGGAAGGTCGGATAGGTAAGGATGAGCGCGAAGGGCGTGTCGTAGAGCCCGAGGTTGAACACCATTACCGACAGCGGAATGAACAGGATCGAGGGCGGCACCAGATAGGCGAGGAAGATGCCGAGGCCGACCTGCCGCGCCCCGGAAAACCGCAGCCGCTCGATCGCATAGGCGGCGAACACCGACGCCAGCAGCGACAGGAAAGTAGCGGCGGTCGAGATGATGATCGTGTTGAGCAGCCAGCCCGGATAGGAGGTTTCGAACAGGAGATAGCGGATATGCTCCAATGTCGGATGCACCACCCAGAACGGATTGAACTGCGCATAGTCGGTCATCTCGAGATTGGGCTTAACCGCCGTGATCGTCATCCAGTAAAACGGAAACAACAGCACGAAGACGAACACCAGCAGCGGCAGATAGACCGTCACCACGCGGCGCGGCAGGCTCTGCAGGTAGCCCATGCCGCCTTCGTCGATATCCCCACGTTTCGCCTTCCTTGTCGCGGCCGTCTTGACCATGTCAGTCTCCGCCGCCTTGTTGCCATTTGCGGCGTTGCAGGCCGAAATAGCTGAACAGGATCGCCGCCAGCAGGAACGGGATCATGGCCACCGCGATGGCCGCGCCCTCGCCAAGCTGGCCGCCGGAAATGCCGCGCTGGAAAGACAATGTCGCCATCAGATGCGTGGCATTCACCGGTCCGCCGCGGGTCAGCACGTAGATCAGCTGAAAATCGGTGAAGGTGAACAGCACCGAGAAGGTCATGGTGATGGCGATGATCGGCGTCAGCAGCGGCAGCGTCACATAACGAAACAACTGCCAGCGACTGGCGCCGTCGAGCGTGGCCGCCTCGTAGAGCGACTGCGGAATGGTCTGCAGGCCGGCGAGCAGCGTGATGGCGACGAAAGGAATGCCGCGCCAGACGTTGGCGGCGATAACCGAAGCGCGCGCATTCTCCGGATCGCCGAGGAAATTGATGCGGTGGTCGATCAGGCCCATTTGCTGCAGCGCCCAGGACAGGATGGAGAACTGCGAATCGTAGATCCACCAGAAGGCAATGGCTGACAGTACAGTGGGCACCACCCAGGGCAGCAGGACTATCGCGCGGAAGAACGATTTGAACGGCAGGTTTTCATTGAGGATGAGCGCCAGCCACAGGCCGAGCACGAACTTCAGGATCGAGGCGCTGACCGTGTAGAGCAGCGTGTTGAAGACGGAGAGCCAGAAGACGTTGTCACTCCAAAGGTACTGATAATTCTCGACGCCGATGAAGATGCCGGGGCGGCCGATCCGGGCATCGGTGAAACCGAGCCAGACGCCCAGCCCGAGCGGATAGGTCAGGAAGACCAGCAGCAGCGCCGCCGCCGGCAGCATGAAGCCGAAGCCCAGCGCGTTGCGGCTTTCGGAGATCCGCGAAAGCATCGACGGACGCGGCTGGGCGGCAACGGACGGCACGGCCATGGAGGGCTCCTCATCGGGGAATCAGGTCACGGCGTCAACGGCCGCCATGGGATTGTGCGACGGGCCGGGCAGCGCACTAGACGCTGCCCGGCGGTGCCGTGATCAAACGCGGTAGTAGCGGTTGGCGCGCTTCTCCGCCTCCTCCATCGCCTCCTGCGGCGTCGCCTGGCCGGTCACCGCCTTGGCGAACATGTCGACCAGGACATAGTCGGCCATGGTCGCCGCCGAGGCATAGCCGAGCGGCCCGGCATAGCCGTTGGGGCGCAGCGTCGCCGAGGCCTTGGCATAGGCGGCATTGTTCGGGTCGGCCGTCCACACCGGATTGTTGTCGAAGGCCTTCAGCGTCTGGCAGCAATAGCCCGCCGAGGAGGTGATCCAGTCGGTCATCTGCGGATCCTCGAACATGAACTGCAGATAGGCCTTGGCCGCATTGGGGTAGGGCGTGTAGTTGAAGATGACGGCGGTGGTCACCTGGAACAGTTCGACCGATTTCCCGACGGGACCGATCGGCAGGTTGGTGGTGCGGATGTCCTTGGCGATCTCAGCCAGCTTCGGATCGTTGTCCTTGTTGATCTTGGCCGTATTGTAGGCGGAAATGCCGTTGGCGATGACGCCGAGTTCGCCGGCCAGGAAGGCGCGGTTGTTATTGACGTCGAGCCAGCTTTCGGTCCCGGGAATGAAGGTCTTGTAGAGTTCCTGCGCGTATTCGATCGCCTTTAGCGTCTCGGGGCTGTTGATCGCCACCTTGCCGCTCTCGTCGACCATCTGGCCGCCATGGCTCCACAGCAGCCAGTGCGCGTAATTGTTGCCGTCGCCGACGCCGTGGCCGTGCGTGAAGCCGGCCGGATGTCCCTT
Organism: Mesorhizobium sp. M0761; assembly: GCF_040320205.1. Taxonomy (NCBI): domain Bacteria; kingdom Pseudomonadati; phylum Pseudomonadota; class Alphaproteobacteria; order Hyphomicrobiales; family Phyllobacteriaceae; genus Mesorhizobium; species Mesorhizobium sp. M0761. Next base: position 44,241 of record NZ_JAMYPF010000007.1, on the reverse strand, counting down.
CGCCTGCAACGCCTTGCAAAGCTCGAGGAAGCCTGCCGTGTCCTTCGGAAATTCGGAGAAGCCGGCCTCCTTCACCCAGCTTTCGCGATAGACGATGGCATTGCCGATCGTGGCCAGCGGCAGGCCGACGAACTTGCCGTCCCGCGTCGCATATTGCTTTGGTCCGTCGTGCCAGCCGCCATATTTCGAGCCCAGATACTCGCCGAGCTCGGTCACGTCGTGCAGCTTGTCGGGATATTGATGCGGGTCGTCGAACCAGACGAACATGAGGTCCGGGCCGGAACCGACATTGGCGGCGACCGCTGCCTTGGGGCGAATGTCCTCCCAGCTTTCCTTGTCGACACGAACCTCGACACCTGTCGCCTCGGTGAAGCGCTTGGTGTTGGCCAGCCATTGATCCTCATCGCCCTTGACGAAGGGCGACCAGCGCAGCAGCCGCAGCTTTGCGCCTTCCTCGGGCTTGTATTTCAAGCCCTCCTGGGCAAAAGCCGGCGAGCCGACGAACCGGCTTCCCAGAGCTCCCGCCGCGGCACCTGCGGTCGTGCGGATTACATCGCGTCTCGTGAATTTCATGGTCGTCTCCTCCGGTTTATCTTCCTTGCTATGCGGTCCTTACCATCCGTTACGCGTTTCAAATCGTGTTCCGGTCTTGCCGTCAAAGAGATGAATCAGGCCAGGCGCGGCAGAGAGCCGTATGGTTTCGCCCGGTGTGAAGGCATGGCGTTCGCGGAAATTAGCGACGATCTCGTCGCCGCCGGCGGTGCGGCCGATGATCTGCACTTCCGACCCGGTCGGCTCGACCACCGCGACGGTGACTGGAATGACTTGGTCTGACGATAGCCGCAAATGCTCGGGCCGTATTCCCAGCACCACCGGATGACCGTTGCCAACGGCCGGCGCGCCGGCCAGCGGCACGGAAATTCCCCCGGCGCCGCGAAAGGACGGAGACCCGTCGGTGACGATCTCGCCCTTGATCAGGTTCATGGCGGGCGAGCCGATGAAACTGGCGACGAAGAGATTGTTTGGCCTGTCGTAGAGCTCCAGCGGCGGTCCGATCTGTTCGACGATGCCGTCATGCATGACGACGATCTTGTCGGCCATGGTCATGGCCTCGATCTGGTCGTGGGTGACATAGACTGTGGTCGTCTTGAGCCGCTGGTGCAGTTCCTTGATCTCGGCGCGCATCTGCACCCTGAGCTTGGCGTCGAGATTGGAGAGCGGTTCGTCGAACAGGAAAACCTGTGGATCGCGCACGATCGCCCGGCCCATGGCGACGCGCTGGCGCTGGCCGCCGGAAAGCTGGCGCGGATATCGCGTCAGCAATGGCACCAGCCCGAGGATTTCGGCGGCGCGCTGAATGCTGGTAGCGCAATCGGCCTTCGAAACACCTTTGAGCATGAGCGAGAACGCCATGTTCTCGGCGACCGTCATGTGCGGGTAGAGCGCGTAGTTCTGGAACACCATGGCAACGTCGCGCTCTTTCGGCGCAACGTTGTTGACGACCCGATCCCCGATCGCGATCTCGCCCCGAGAAATCTTTTCCAGGCCGGCGATCATCCTGAGAAGGGTCGATTTTCCGCAACCCGACGGGCCGACCAGCGTGACGAATTCGCCGTCGTCGATATCCACACTGACGCCATGCAGGACCTCGACGGTCCCGAACGATTTGTAAACATCGCCGATCGCGACAGACGCCATCGATCTCCTCCCGAATGCTTCTTGCGACGCCCCGAAGGAAACCGCTCCTCTCCCCCCTCGCGACCGTCTCCCATTCCCCCAACAGGTCGCGTGACGATCAGACGGTAGCGCTACCAAGCCTGCCTGTAAAGCGGCCATGCGGCCGGTGCTCTTGTCATTCGGAACACCGGCGCAATGACCGGTTCGCCGGCAAACTACCCCCCATTCACAAAAGCCAGCACCAGCTTCTGCAGGTTTCCGCCGGGGCCGAATTCGACCCGGTCGAAGTCGCGGCTCGCCTGCCGCTGAGCCAGCGAGATCTGGGCGAGTTGCCTCGTCAGCTCGGTTCTGATCTTGCTGCAGGCGGGGTCATCAGTAACGGTCAGGCCGACGCTCACCGCCTCGATCTTGCGCACCATCTCGGCGATGGCTGCGCCATGCACTCTCTCGTGGGCGGCGAGCCCGGCGATGAACACCGTCCAGTTCTTCTGGACGGAAGCCGGCAACGGTTCGGCCGGCTTCGGCAAGGTGTAGGTGATGATCAGTTTCGGGCGCGCCGATTTGAGCACGCAGGCGTCGCCTTGCGGCCTGTAGTCCCTGGTCCAGGTCAGCTTGAAATTGGTGTGCGCAAGGACCCGACCCTTGCCGAGCAAGGGGCCGGCTTCGCCGATCGCGGCATAGAGTTCCGGGCCGGTCCGCCCTGCGATGGCGTAGGTCTCGACCTTTTCGACCGGCTTCCAGTCGGCGCGTGCCGGCGACGCCAGCAGGGAGGCCGCGAACAGGAGAAAGAACATGGCTGGTTTCATGGAAACGTCAGAGACACTGGGCTGAGGCAAAGATCAACCCGGCGCAATGCCTCAGGTCCCACGGCAGGCCGCGTCATAGTCGGCCAGCACCTGATCGACAGCTTCGAGAAGGATAGCCTCGGGATTGCCCGCCGGCCCGAGTTCGGCCGGCAGCGCCGGCAGGAATTGCCGCATCAGCGTTTCGGGAATGGCGACCCCGTCCAGCGCCTTGCGCAGGCGCTCGAGGGCCGCGACAGCGGTGGAGTTGCTCCAATAATAGCGGATGCGGTCGCTGTAGCTGTAATGCCGCTGCACATAGAGCTCTGCTTCGTTGCCGTGATAGTGGCTGTGCCAATGGCCGGGTGCTGCCAGCATCGCGCCTTCCATGGTCCGGGCGAGCGACCGGTCGCCATAATCCGTGATCATTTCGGATGCTATCAGGTCGAGCCCGTAAAGCGCCTCGCGCAAGGCGAAGGTCAGGCCGGGGCCGACCTTGAGGATGGGAAAGCCGTTTGCGACCAGCGCGGTCAAAGCCGCACGGCTCTGGTAGTCGGTCGAATGCGCCTCGTAGACGAGCGACGGCTGCTCATCGAGCAAGCCGGTCAGGCCCTTGGATTTCTCGGGCGCGTAGGCGACGACGTTCTGGCTGCCGAATTCCAGGCCCGGCTGCACCACCACGGCCATGACGCGGCCGAACGCCTCGGTCAGGCCTTCGCGGGCAAAGATCTCCCGGTGAACCTCGATCGTGCGCCGCGCCGCCGCCGCCTCGGTCGGCTTCAACTCGCTGATCGCATGGTCGACGCCGCCGGGGGCGGGAACTTCGGTGCCGATGATGTAGACCGGCAAGGTGCTGCCTGCGGCGTGCGCGCCCGTTTCGGCCGCCTTTGCCAGCCGCGCCGCCCGGGTGGCGATGGTCTCGTCGTCAAGCGCCGCCGGCTCGCCGGCGCAGCCCATCGATGCGTCGAGATGGATCTTGGTGAAGCCGGCCGCGATATAGGCGCCGACCATGGCCTCGGCCTTGTCCATCGCCTGCGCCGCCGGCTCTGCGCGCCACGGGTTCGGTCCCAGATGGTCGCCGCCGAAGATGATGCGCGAGGCTTCCAGCCCCTCGCGGCAGGCGATCTCCAGCACGAAGGCGACGAACAGCGCCGGGGTCATTCCGGTATAGCCGCCGAACTGGTTGACCTGATTGCAGGTTGCCTCAATCAGCAGGTTTTTCTCCCTGTCGGCAACGGCGCGCCTGATCGCCGTCTGGATCACCAGCGGATGCGCGGAGCAGATCGAGGTGATGCCGTAGGGCGAGCCGTTTTTGCGCGCGCTGGCGAGGCCTGCAAGCGGGTTGGCGCTCATGTCCGTCTCGCTGTTCCCTTGATGAATTGGTCAAGCGCATCGAAGCCGGCGGTGCCTTCCATCGGGCCGCGCCGGGCGACGTTGCGGGCGCCGGCGGCATTGGCACAAAGCAGCGCCTTGCCGGGCTCCATCCCCTGGCGGCGGCAGGTCAGGTAGGTGGCGCCGAAACAATCGCCGGCGCCCGTGGGGTCGACTTCCTCGACCTGAAAACCGGCGCAGTCGATCCTGGCGCCGTCGGCGCCGAACCAGGAAGAGCCGTCAGCACCGCGCTTCAGCACGATCTCGCCGACGCCCCTGGCAAACAGCGCCGCCACCGCCTGATGCTCGTCATCGACGCCAGCCGCGGCCAGCAATTCGTCGCCGGACGGCAGCAGCAGGTCGGCATCGTCGATGAGTGCGGAAAACAGTGCGCCGTCGGAGCCGTCGATCAGCTCCTTGCGCACATTCGGGTCGAATGAGGTCGAGCCGCCGCGGGCACGAACCGCCTGCACTGCGTAGCTGACGATCTCCTTCAGCCCTGCCACCGACAGCGTCGATCCCATGATATGCAGATGGCCGGCCCTGTCCGCCAGCAGGCGCGCAGCAGTGGTCAGGTGGATCTGCCCGGCGGCGGATTCGGCGATGTTGTAGACGAAGTCCCTGATACCATCGGGCCGATAGCGCACGAAGGCGCATCCCGTCGGGAAGCGGTCGCTGATATCGACGGCGGAGACGTCGACCCCGTCGCGCTTCAGCCTGTCCAGGTTGAGCGTGCCGAAATCGTCGCGGCCGACGCAGCCGATAATGCCGGCGCCGCCCCCCAGCCGCGCAACCTGGTCGATGAAGATCGCCGGCGCACCACTGGGGAATGGCCCGACGAGCGTTTGCGGCTCGAGGAAGCCGAAACCCAGTTCCGTCGCCATGATCTCGACCAGGATCTCGCCGGCGGCAATCGTTGGCCCCGCGGCCTCGGCGGCGATTTCGCTGCGGCGCGAAAGGCTCATGCTTGCGATTCCTCTCACACGCAAACTGATTGCTTGCCCGCGCAGTTATCCGACGCAAGTGTTTATCGGGTAAATCGCACATACAGCGAAGTCAATAAAACTCTACATGCGTATAGTTTATCTGTTTCTGCGCGTACACATTGCAGGATTCGGGTGGCTGGGATCGTGGCACCGTGCAAATCAGGCGTCGACCGCAGCGAAAGGACAGCCATGCTCACGCTTCATGATTATTTGCCGTCGCAAAACGGTTGGAAGGCGAGGGTCGTGCTCGGCCTGCTCAACATTCCCTATGAAAGCCGCCTGGTGTCGATTTTCGAGGGCGAGAGCCACACCGACGCTTTCCTGAAGCTCAACCCGGCCGGCGCCGTTCCTGTGCTCGAACTCGAGGATGGCCGTGCGATCGCCGAATCGAATGCGATCCTCATTTATCTCGCCGAAGGCACGCCCTTGCTGCCGGCGGATCGCTATGTCAACGCGAAAATTATGCAATGGCTGTTCTTCGAACAGTACCATGTCGAGCCGGTCATCGGCTCCCTGCGCTTCTGGACGCTGGCCGGAAGGCTGGAGCGCAACCAGGCGATGGTTCCGGCCAAGCGCGAAGCCGGCGCCCGCACGCTGGCAGCGCTGGAGCGCAGCCTGAACGACACGCCGTTCCTTGTCGGCGACACGCTCACCATCGCCGACATTGCTGTCTATGCCTACGGCCACCGTGCCGAAGACTGTGGCTTTGCGCTGTCGGCTTATCCGGCGGTCCTCGCCTGGACGGACCGGGTGCGCGACGCCATCGGTCCCGGCTATCCCGTGCATCTCTACAGCATCGATCGGCACTCGGCTGCTTGACGGCAAAAGGCGCGCGTTCACCTTGCTTAGTCGAAAAGAAGACCCAGATTCTGCTTTGTCGGCGGCTTTCGCTCGCAATCCGTTGACTGGATGGCCGGATCCCGGCGTCAACTCGACGACCTGCCGGCACTTAGCATGGAGGTGACCATGACACGCGACGACATCATTTCGGTGTTGGGGCCGGTAGACGAGGCGGTCATAGCCGACATCGCGCTGACCGGCGCCACCCTTCAAGAACTGCGCGAGGCGTTCGCCTGGCTCGGTGCCGACGAGGCGCTGGTCAACGAGGGCCGCCCCTTGCCGGGAACGAAGGTGGCGCGGCTGATCGAACTCCTCGATATGCCGGACGACGAGGACGGTCCACAGGCGGTGGCGGCGCAGGGGTTAGGGCAGTAGGGCCCTGACTACTGCGGTTTCCCATTCACTTCACGCCCTCGACAGCAGCCGGCGCATGATGAGCGAGGCGTGGCCGCCAACGCCGTGCGCGGCCGTGCGGCGCTCGACCACTTCGAAACCGTGCTTGCGATAGAAGGCGATCGCCCGGTCGTTGCCCTCGATCACTTCCAGCGCAATGCTGGGGATGCCGGCATGCGCGACAAGCACCGCGTGCAGCAGGTCGGTGGCGACCCCGCTGCCGAACTCTGTCTTGTCGATGTGCAGCCGGTCGAGCAGGACATCGCCACGATCGTCCATCGCCGCCATCGCGTAGCCGGCGATCGAACCGTCCGGCCGTTCGGCCACGAACGACATCTTGTTGTCGTCCCCAAGTTCCTCTGCCAGCCGCTCGGGCGCATGCTTGTCGTCCGAGAGCCGCGCAGTGGTCTCTGGCCCCATAATTGCCGAATAGGTGCGCCGCCAGGATTCCCCCAACAGCCGCGACACCGCCGCTATATCTTTCTCGGTCATCGCCCTGATCTGAACCATGGCCTAAATCCTCACCGCCTCACCCGCGACTTCAGCCAACGATCGAAGGCCACGGCCAGGATCAGGATCAGGCCAATGACGATGCTTTGTGTGTAGGACGAGACATTATTGAACTGCAGCCCGTTCTGCAGCACGCCGATCAGTGCAGCGCCCACCACCGTGCCGCCGACCGAGCCGATGCCACCGAATAGCGAGGTGCCGCCGATGACGACGGCGGAAATCACCGTAAGTTCGTAACCGATGCCGGCTACGGCTTCGGAGGAGTTGAGCCGTGCTGACAAAACGAAGGCCGCCAGCCCGGCGAAGAAGCCGACGATGACATAGACCGAGATCAGAATGCGGTCGACGCGCAGGCCCGACAGGCGTGCGGCCTCGGCATTGCCGCCGACGGCATAGACGGCGCGGCCGTAGCGCGTATAGCGCAGCACGATGTGGCACAGGATGGCCGCCGCCGCGAAGATGATCGCCGGCACCGGCACCGGTCCGATGAGCCCGGTGCCGAACCAGCGCATCGAGGCGTCGAAACCGGAGATCGGTCCGCCATTGGAGATGGTCAGCGTCAGGCCGCGAAACACGGTGAGCCCACCCAGCGTGACGACGAAGGGCGGCACTTTCAGCCTGGTGATGGCAAAGCCCTGGACGCCGCCGGCCAGCGCCCCGACGATGACGGCGGCAAGCAAGGCGGCGAACCAGCCATATCCTTGCGTGCCCGTGGTCGACAGCGACAGCGTGTTGGCGGTGCCGCCCTTGGCCACCACCGCGGCCACCATACCGCAGAAGGCGAGCAGTGAGCCGACCGACAGGTCGATGCCGGCAGTGAGGATGACGAAGGTCATGCCGAGCGCGATCAGCCCGGTGATCGAGATCTGCCTCAAAATGTTGAACAGGTTGATTGGATCGATGAAGCTCGGCTTCAGCACGGTGAAGATGACGATCAACACCGCCAGGAACATCAGCGGCCCAAAACTCATCAGAAGCCGCGCGATGTTGATGCCGCTGCGCTGGGTCTGTTCGGTGGTGCTGGTCATTGCGTTGCGTCCTGCTTGCGGTCGAGCGCCATCAGTTCCATCAGTTTTTCCTCGGTCGCTTCGATGCCCGGCATTTCGCCGGTGATACGGCCGCGCCGCATCGTAACGATGCGATCCGACACTGCCAGCACCTCCGGCAGTTCCGACGAGATCATCATGATGGCGATGCCGCGCGCAGCCAACTGGACCAGGATCTGGTGCACTTCGGCCTTGGCGCCGACATCGACGCCGCGCGTCGGCTCGTCGACGATCAGTACTTTCGGGTCGCGCGCCAGCCAGCGGGCCAGGATCACCTTTTGCTGATTGCCGCCGGACAGGCCCTCGATCGCCTGCTCGGGCGAGGCCATGCGGATCGACAGTGCCTTGCGATAGCCGGCCAGCGCCTCGCGCTCGCGCCGTTCGGCCATGAAGCCGGCCCCATTGCTGTAGCGGCCGAGCGAGGCGATGGAGAAATTGTTGAGAATGCCAAGTGCTGCAAAAATCGCCTGGTGCTTGCGGTCTTCCGGCACCAGGCCGATGCCGAGTTTGATGGCGTCGGCGGGCGAAGCCGGGGCGATCGGCTTGCCGTCGAGCGCAATCGTGCCGGCCGCGATGCGGTCGGCGCCGAAAATGGCGCGGGCAAGCTCGGTGCGGCCGGAACCGACGAGCCCGGCAACGCCGAGGATTTCGCCGGCCTTCAGATCGAGGTTGACGCCTTCGAGCACGATGGCGTGCGGCGCCAATGGGTCGCGTACCGTCCGCAGCCCGCGCACCGAGAGCCTGACCTCGCCGGCGACATCGCGCTGCGTCGGCCGCGCGTAGAGCTCGGAGGCGGCGCGGCCGACCATCTTCTCGATGATTTTTGGAATCTGGATCGGCTGGCCGTCACGGTCGAGATGGCCGGCCAGCCTGCCGTCGCGCAACACCGTCATCCGGTCGCAGATCGCCGACGCTTCTTCCAGCCGATGGGTGACGAACATGATCGCCACGCCGTCCTTGCGCAGCCTGTCCATGATCGACATAAGCTTCTGCACCTCAGTCTCGGTCAGCGCCGAGGTCGGCTCGTCCATGATGATCAGGCGGCTTTCCAGCGACAGAGCGCGGGCGATTTCGACCAGCTGCTGTTCGGCGACCGAGAGCGACGACACCGGCGTCGCCGGATCGATGTCGAGGCCGACGCGGGCGATGATCGCGCGCGACGCGTCCTCCATCCTGCGCCAGCTGACCAGCCCGAGCGGACCGAGCGGCGCGCGGCCGATGAAAATGTTTTCCGCAACCGTCAGCGTCGGGATCAGGCTCAGTTCCTGATAGATGGTGACGATCCCATGCCGCTTGGCATCCTGCGGACCGGACGGCGCGTAGTCGGCGCCGTCGAAGACGATGCGGCCGCTCGACGGCGGCATCACGCCGGACAGGATTTTCAACAGCGTCGACTTGCCGGCGCCGTTCTCGCCGAGCAGGCCAAGGATCTCACTGGGCCGCACCTCGAGCGAAACGTCGCTGAGCGCGGTGACGCCGGAAAAATGCTTGGTCACGCCTTCGACGGAAAGGAGCGGGGGCGATGATGCGGCGGGTTCAACGGCGGACAATAGCTATTCCCTCGATGCAATTCCTCAACGTTTGCGCTTGAACACCCCCTCTGTCCTGCCGGACATCTCCCCCTCAAGGGGGGAGATTGGCAGTGTCACCGTCGGCGCATTTTCCTGCAACGCTGGAGGTTGGCGAAAGCGGTCGAGTGCTTAATCTCCCTCCTTGAGGGGGAGATGGCCGGCAGGCCAGAGGGGGGTGCTGTCCCGCCGGCTTCGCCAATCAGCTACTTCGTCTCGTTCAACCTCTCCGCCTTGTCGAGATTGTCCTTGCCGATGACGATCGGCGTCAACAGCACCAGCTTCTCCTTCGGCTCGGTCTTGTCCCTGGCGAAGGCGACCGCGATCTGCACCGCCGTGCGCGACTGTTCGCCGGGGAACTGTTCGACCGTGCCGGCGAGCTTGCCGTCGCGCACAGCGACCAGCGCTTCCGGCAGTGCGTCGAAGCCGTAGATCTTGACGTCGGTGAAGTTGCGGGCGGCACAGGCTTCGAGCGCGCCGAGCGCCATGTCGTCATTGGCGCAGATGATGGCGTCCGGCTTGCCGTTGGCGGCAAGCCCGGCCTCGGTCACCGACAGCGCTTCGGCGCGGGCGAAATTAGCGGTCTGCTCGAAGATGATCTGGTACTTGTCCTTGAGCGGATCGAGCACATTGTGGACGCCTTTGTTGCGGTCGATCGCGGGTCCGGCACCCGGTTGGCCCTGCAAATGGAACAGCTTGGCGCCGTTGGGGAACGCCGCCACCATGGCCTGCGCCTCGGCCTCGCCGCCCTTGACATTGTCGGCGCCGACATGGGCCAGAATGCCCTCGACGCCGTCGACGCGGCGGTCGATGGTGACCACGGGAACCCCGGCCTTGACCGCTTCCTCGATCGCCGGCGCCAGCGCGTTGACGTCAAGCGGCGAAATCACGATGGCGTTGACCTTCTGCACAAGTGCGGCCTCGATGTCGGCGGTTTGCTTCGGCGCCGAGTTCTGGCCGTCGCTCTCGGTCAGGTTGACGCCTTGCGCCTGCGCCTCCGCCTTTATCTCGTTCAGCATGTGCACAAAGAACGGAAAGCCGAGATTGGGCACCGAGCCCAATATGGTCAGTTTGTCGGCGGCAAAGGCCATGGGCGCGGCCAGCGCCATGGCGCCGGTCGCCACCGTCGACAACAGGAATTCGCGTCTGTTCATCAGATATCCTCCACATGAACGCAGGAGCCCGAAACCGGGAGCGGCTCGGGACGGTCCTTGCGTCAATTCAAAAATGGAGTGTCCTGTGAACGCCCCGAGGGGACGCGAGGCGCTCCAGCCGGTCCGCCGCAACGTTCTCCTCCGCACGGCGCCGACCCGAGGATGCTAGCCAAGGAAAATCGATTACGCAAGGTGAGGCGAGGGGCTGAAACTGCTAATCTCCCCCCTTGTGGGGGAGATGTCCGGCAGGACAGAGGGGGGCGCTGTCCCGCCGACATTGGCCAATTTCACTTACATCTTTGAGCTAACCTCTACGCAGAATACTTGATGCGGGCGATCCTTCGCGCCCCCTCTGCCTTGCCAGGCATCTCCCCCACGAGGGGGGAGATTGGCAGCTTAGACGCCTCTACCTGTCGATCGTCGTCATCACCCGCTCATTGTAGCGCGGCCCTGAGACCTTGCCCGGCGCAAGGGCTGCATCGAGCGCCGCTATCTCGGCCGCGTCGAGCGTGATCGCGGCCGCAGCAACATTTTCTTCGAGATACTTGCGCCGCTTTGTCCCCGGGATCGGCACGATGTCAATGCCGAAACCGTCGCCCTTGCCGAGCACCCAGGCCAGCGCGATCTGTGCGGGCTTTGCCCCTTTGGCCGCGGCCACCTCCTGCACCGCAGCCGCAGCCGCGATATTAGCGTCGTAGTTGGCGCCCTGGTAGCGGGGGTCGCCGCGGCGGAAATCGCCTTCCGGATAATCCTCGGCGCGCTTGACGTCGCCGGCGAGGAAACCGCGGCCGAGCGGCGCGAACGGCACCAGGCCGATGCCGAGCTTTTTGAGCAGCGGGATGATCTCCGGCTCCAGATTGCGCTCCCAAAGCGAATACTCGCTCTGCAGCGCCGAGACAGGGTGCACGGCATGCGCACGGCCGATATTCGCCGCGCCCGCTTCCGACAGGCCGAAGAAGCGCACCTTGCCATCGGCAACCAGCCGGCCGACCGTGCCGGCGACGTCTTCCATCGGCACCGCCGGATCGACGCGATGCTGGTAGTAAAGGTCGATATGGTCGGTGCCGAGCCGCTTCAGCGAGCCCTCCAGCGCCTCGCGGATATGGTCGGGCCGGCTGTCACGCTCCGTGCCGACCTGTCTGCCGTTTTCGATGCGGAAGCCGAATTTGGTGGCAAGGGTCACCTCATCGCGCCGGCCCTTCAGCGCCCGCCCGAGCAGTTCTTCATTGGCATAGGCGCCGTAGACTTCCGCCGTGTCGAGGAAGGTACAGCCGAGTTCGATGGCTCGGTGCAGGGTGGCGATCGATTCCGCCTCGTCGGCAGGGCCGTAGGACTGGCTCATGCCCATGCAGCCGAGGCCGATCACCGAGACCTGCAGCCCCTGGCTGCCGAGTTTGCGGGTGCTGAGGGTCATTGCCGTTCTCCTTGGGGCTGAGGAAAACTATAGCGGCCGCTCCTCCAGTTTCCATAGCTGTTCGGCGGAAGAACAGCGCTTCCCTTGACAAAACCCAGCCGCAAGCGCCTTTGCCGGCGGCCATTGGGGGCCATGGGATACCAATGAAGAAGATCTACGAGAAGCCGACGCTGAACCGGCGTCAGCAGCTCTCGCGCGTCACCGCGCTCATAATTCCTTCGGACCACTAACCGAATATTGTCGTCGCCATTGCAAAGTCCGCTGCCGAGGCGCAGCGGTTTTTTGCTGCCGTCGGATCGTAGCGCTGCCAGAAGCAGGCGGTCAAAATTGACAGAGCGGCCGATCTCCAGCATCCTTATGCCGCCGCCATGTCTTGCGGTCTTGTGTATGAGTGAGCCATGGCCAGTTCCGTCACCAGCCAGAATTCCAAGCGCGCCGCGGTGCGCAAGGCGCTCGACCGCCACAAGGTCTACGTCACCGCGCAAAGCTTTTCCGGCGGCGTCTACTCGGCCCGCGTGCTGGTCGACGGCGAGGCCTACTGGGTCGACGAGTTCCGGCTGAGCCAGCTCCAGCAAGGGCTGTCCCCGGCCGAGCTAGACCTGACGCCCGCCTCAGACGATTGAGCGTGATCTCCACATTCTTCGCACCGCGCTGGGAAATTTGAAATGTTGGCGGGACAGCACTGTGCAGGAACGCGGCGCCGGAAAGGTTCGTCCGCCGCCGCCGCTCCCGCCTGACCCATGCCAACCCCGCCAACACTCAAGGCCTATCGCGCCAAGCGCGAATTTACGAAGACGCCGGAACCGGCGGGCGGGCTCATTTCAGGCGACGGCAACCGCTTCGTCGTCCATAAACATCACGCCACCGCCGACCATTACGATTTGCGCCTGCAGGTCGGTGGCGTGCTGAAAAGCTGGGCGGTGCCGCGCGGGCCCTCGCTCAACCCGGCCGACAAGCGCCTTGCCGTCGAGACCGAGGACCATCCGCTCGAATATATCGACTTCGAGGGCGTCATTCCGCAAGGCGAATATGGCGGCGGGCCGATGATCGTCTGGGACACCGGCACCTGGGCGCCGATGGACGATGTCGACAAGAGCCTGCGCACCGGCGCCTTCAAGTTCCGGCTGGCCGGCGAAAAGCTCAATGGCGGCTGGATGCTGACCCGGCTGAAACCGAAACCGGGCGAGGACGAGAACAAGAAGAACTGGCTCTTGTTCAAGGAGCGCGACCTCGCTTCCGACACCAAGCTCGATATCCTCGAAGCGCAACCGGAAAGCGTGAAGTCCGGTAGGCGCATCGAGGAGTTGGTGGCGCCGCCGAAGAGGCCGGCGCGCCTGCCGCCCAAACCCGGCGCGCTGAAACCCGGCGCGCTGCCCGGCGCTGTCAGGGGCGATCCGCCGTCACGCATCGAGCCGCAGCTCGCCACGCAGGTGCCGAAACCGCCGGGCGGGCCGGTGGAAGACACAGGTGAACTCTGGCTGCATGAAATAAAATTCGACGGCTATCGTACCATGGCGCATGTCGGAGATGGCGAGGTCAGGCTGATCACCCGCGGCGGCATCGACTGGACGAGGCGCTACGGCGACCTGCCGCAGGCATTCGCCCGGCTGCCCCTCAGCCAGGCGATCATCGACGGCGAAATCATGGTACTGGACGAGAAGGGCATCTCGCGTTTCGCGCTGCTGCAGGATGCGCTGTCGGCGGGTGCGGGCAGCAAGCTCCATTTCTATGCCTTCGACCTGCTGCATCTCGACGGCTGGGACCTCCGCAAGGCGCCGCTCGCAAGACGCAAGGCCTTGCTCGCCGAACTGCTAGCCGGGCAGGGCGCCAACTCCGCCATCCAGCTGAGCGACCATGTCGAAGGCGACGGGCAGGGGCTTTACGATCAGGCCTCGATCCTTGGGCTGGAAGGCGTCGTTTCCAAGCGCGCCAACGCCATCTACCAGAGCGGCCGCACCAAGACCTGGACCAAGGTCAAGGCGCTGGAGACCGGCGATTTCATCATCGCCGGCTACACCGTTTCCGGCGCGGCCGAAGGACTGGCGGCACTCGGCATGGCTGAATTCGCGGATGGCGAACTGCACTATCGCGGCAAGGTTGGCACCGGCTTCGATGCCGCTACGGCGGGCGACTTGCTGGCCCGGCTGCAGCCGCTGCGCGACGGCGCGACAGCCCCCGAGGGTGTGCCGCGCGAGATCATGCGCGAGATGAAATGGGTGCGGCCGATGCTGTCGGCCCGCATCCACTACGCCAACCGAACGGCGGACAATTCGCTGCGCCACGGTGTGTTTCGGGGCCTCAGGGATGTCGGCCTGTCGACGCCGGTGTCGCCGAAGCGCAAGCGGCTGATCGCCGAAGCCGATCTCGCCACCATCTGGGTGACCAATCCGGAGCGGCGGCTGTTCGGCAAGACCGGGCCGACCAAACTCGACATCGCCGTCTATTACGCGCTGGTCGGCGATTTCATGCTGCCGCACATTATGGGCCGCCCGGTGTCGCTGGTGCGCTGCCCGACGGGCCTGCCGAAGGACTGTTTCTTCCAGCGCCACGCCTTCACCGGCATGCCGCCGTCGGTGGTCACTTTTGACGCCACCAACTCCGAAGGTGAAACCAAATCCTATCTGTCGGTCGAGGGAGCAAAAGGCTATCTGGCGCTGGCGCAGTTCGGCGTCGTCGAGTTCCACACCTGGGGCACGCATCGCTTGAGCCTCGACAAGCCCGACCAGATCGTTTTCGATCTCGATCCGGGTGAGGGCATCGCCTGGCGCGAGGTGGTCGAGGCCGCCGTCCACATCAAGGGCGAATTGGAGCGGTTCGGCCTGGTGCCGTTCGCCAAGACATCCGGCGGCAGCGGCATCCACATAACCGTGCCGGTGACGCAAAAGCAGAACTGGAAGAAGCTGCACCAGGCGACCAGCGCCATCTCCACGCACCTGGCGGCCACCGCGCCCGACACTTTCACCACCACAATGGGCAAGGAAAACCGCAAGCGCCGCATCTTCATCGACTATCACCGCAACGCGCGCGGCCACACCTCCGCGGCGCCTTATTCGCTGCGCGCCCGCACCAACCTGCCGGCGTCGACGCCGGTGAGCTGGAGCGACCTTGAGACGATCGATGCGCCGCAGGATCTGAACTATTCCTCGCTGCCGGGGTTGTTGGCGACCTCGGGCGACCCCTGGGCGGACATGGAGGATTTCGCGAGGGATTTGCCGGCCTTCAAATAAGGTTTTTCTCCCCATTTCATGGGGGCGAGGAACCCAAGTCCATCGACGCTTCGGACAATTTGAATTATTCTCGGCCTTGGACCTTCAGGGCGACTGGAAGATTTCGCTAGGGATTTGCCTGTATCGTGCCCGGTCGGTGTAGGATTTCCGCAGTACCATTCGTCCTTTGGACGAAGCGCTGCAGTAAGCATGATCCCGAAACGTGGGAACCGGTTTTCGGATAAGATCATGCTCAGTCTGAAATGTCAGTGCGTGGCCGCGTAGGAGAGTATCATGGCGCCCAGGGCAAGTTGGAAAGGTTACCTCAAGCTCAGCCTCGTCAGCTGTCCGGTCCGGCTCTATCCGGCAACGACGACCAGCGAGCGCATATCGTTCAACCAATTGCACAAGAAGACCCACAACCGCATCAACATGAAGCCGGTCGACCCTGAACTCGGCCTCGTCGAGCGCGCGGACTTGGTCAAGGGTTACGAATACGAGGACAAGCAGTACATCATCATCGATGAGGCCGACCTCGAAGCAGTGCGCATCGAATCCAATCACACGATGAACATCGAGGCCTTCGTCGACGAAGACGAGGTCGACGTCATTTATCAGGATGCGCCGTACTACATGGCGCCGGATGGCGCCATGGCGGAGGAAACCTTCGCCGTGCTGCGCGAGGCAATGCGCAAATCCGGCAAGCTGGCCATTGCCCGCCTTGTCCTGTCCAGCCGCGAGCGCGTGGTGACGATCGGCGCGCGCGAGAACGGCATGTTCGTGTGTACGTTGAGGAACCCGAACGAAGTGCGCGGCACGGCTGAATATTTCGGCAACATCCCGGCTGGCAAGCCGGATCCCGAAATGCTGCAATTGGCCGAAGCGCTGATCAAGCAGAAGGAAACCACCTTCGATCCGAAGAATTATGAGGACCGCTACGAGATCGCGCTGATGACGATGATCCGCGAGAAACTGAAGGGCCATAAGCCGATCATTGCGGCGGCGCCCGAGCGTGGCAATGTCATCAACCTCATGGACGCGTTGAAGGCGAGCCTGTCGCAATCAGCCAAGCCGCCGGCCAAGTCGAAGAGCAAGGCCGACGACGCTGAAAAACCTGCCGCCAAGGGTAAGGCGGGTGCGGCCAAGGAAAACCCGTTGAAGGCCAATCTGCTCAAGGCCGTCGGCAAGAGCAAGGGGTGACGGCGCCGACCGGTATAATCCCGGGCGCCGTCTTCGGCGCCATCGGCGCGCTGGCGGCATTTCCGCTGCGGCTCGCGGCCCGTGAGGTGGAGCGTCAGCACGGCCAGTTGCGGCGCGGCGTCACCAGGCGCACCAGCCATGTTGTGTTCGGCCGAACGCTGATCGCCAAGGCCGGCACGGCGAAGGGCGGCGATGCCGAGATCGAGCGCCGGGTTGCAGCCGAGGGCTCCGCTGGCCGAACACTCCTTAGCGAAAATGGCTTCCTGCGCCTGCTTGGTCTGATGAAGGCGCCGGAGGCGTCTTCGCTGTCCAGGCAGTCTCTCGTCGACCAGTCCAGACTGTCCGGTGCCGACCTCGACCTGCTCAGCCTGTTTGACGCCTTCGAGCACGATTGTGAACCCTACTCGTTCCGCGATCTGATCCTTGCCCGCAAATATGCCGGGCTGGTCGCCGGCGGTGCATCCTGGGGCGCGATCGCGCGCTCCGTGCATCGCTCCGGTCCGGTCGCTTCGCTCACCGCCAAATCGCTCAATGTCGGCTCGCAGCATGGCCGGCCCGATCAGATCTATCTCGAGGATGGCCAGAGCGAACTCGACGGCCAGCTGCTGTTCGATCTCGGCAGCGCAAGCGCAGCCGGCGACGACACGCTGGAAGAATTGTTCGCCGAGGCTGAAAGCGCGGAAGAGGAGGGCCGGCACGACGATGCCGCGGCGCTCTACCAACGCTGCCTCAGCATCGATCCGAGCGACAACATCGCCGCGTTCAACCGCGCCAATTGCTTGCGTGGCGCCGGTCGCGTGGCCGACGCGGCGCATGACTATGCAAGAGCGATCAAGCTCGATCCGGCGTTCGCCGAGGCCTGGTTCAACCTCGCCGGGCTGATGAGCGACGAAGGCAAGATCGCCTCGGCGCGCCGGCATCTGGTCAAGGCCATCGCGCTCGACAAGAGCTACGCCGATCCGGTGTTCAACCTTGCCCGGCTGGAGTTCGACGCCGGCAATCTGACCGAAGCCCGCCGCCACTGGGTGCGCTATCTCGAACTCGATGCTGACAGCGAATGGGCGCGCACTGCGCAAAAGGGGATACAGTTCGTCGATTTGCAGATGACGCGGACGGCGGGGTAGGGCGCAATGGCAGCGCTTGAGCACCCCCCTCTGGCCTGCCGGCCATCTCCCCCTCAAGGGGGGAGATTGGATGTCGCCATCGCTTTCGCCAATCACTATCGTCGCGAGGTCCGTGAGGCGCTGAAACTGCCAATCTCCCCCCTTGAGGGGGAGATGTCCGGCAGGACAGAGGGGGGCGCGAAGGAACTCGGCCTTTACCGGCAGCGCACCCCATGACCACCTTCCTCTTCGACGGCAATTACACCGCCCCCGTCACGATCCTGCTTGCCCACGGCGCCGGCGCATCGATGGACTCCCCCTCGATGACCGCCACCGCCAAGGCGCTCGCCACCGCCGGCTTCCAGGTCGCGCGCTTCGAATTCCACTATATGGCGGCGCGACGCTATGGCCAGCGCAAGCCGCCGCCGCGCGCCGAGACGGTCAACCCGGAATACATAAAGGCCATCGCCGATCTGAGGGCGAGGGGCGTCGCTGGTCCGCTCATCATCGGCGGCAAGTCGATGGGCGGGCGCGTCGCCTCGATGGTCGCCGACGAGATGTTCGCCAAGGGCGAGATTTCGGGCCTCATCTGCCTCGGCTATCCCTTTCATCCGCCGGCCAAGCCCGAGCAACTCAGGACAAAACATCTCGCCGACCTCAAGACGCCGACGCTGATCTTCCAGGGCACCCGCGACGAGTTCGGCACGAAAGAAGAGGTCGCGACCTACGGCCTTTCCAAAGCCATCGAGGTGATCTGGCTGGAGGATGGCGACCACGACCTGAAGCCGCGCAAGAGCGTGTCGGGGTTTTCGACCGCCGATCATTTGAAGACGCTGGCCGGGACGGTGAAGGCGTGGACAGGGCGGATCGTTTCCTGATCGCCAAATGAAAATCGCCACCTTCAATATCAACAACGTCAACAGCCGGCTGCAAAACCTGCTGGCATGGCTGGCGGCAGCCAAGCCAGATGTCGTCTGCCTGCAGGAGCTGAAGGCGCGCGACACGCAGTTTCCGCGCACGGCGCTGGCCGACGCCGGCTATGGCGCGGTGTGGAAGGGCGAACCGACCTGGAACGGCGTCGCCATACTGGCGCGAGGATCCGAGCCGGTGCTGACCCGTGACGTCCTGCCCGGCGATACCGCCGACAAGCAGAGCCGCTACATCGAGGCGGCGGTGTCGGGCATCGTCATCGCCTGTGTCTACGCGCCCAACGGCAACCCGCAGCCGGGGCCGAAATTCCAGTACAAGCTGGCCTGGCATGAAAGGCTGGAGGCGCATGCCGCAGAACTGTTCGACACCGGCCTGCCGGTGGCGCTGGTCGGCGACTACAACATCGTGCCCGAGCCGCGCGACATCTACGCCACCCGCTCCTATGACGACAACGCGCTGGTACAGCCGGAAAGCCGGGCGTCGTTCCAGCGTCTGCTCGAGCAGGGCTGGACCGATGCGCTGCGCAAGAAGCATCCGAAGGAAACGCTCTACACATTCTGGGATTATCGCCGCAACCGCTGGCCGCGCGATGCCGGCTTGAGGCTCGACCACATTCTGTTGTCAAAGAAGCTCGCCCGCAAGCTGGCCGCTGCCGGCATCGACCGCGACGTGCGCGGCGAGGATGGCGCCAGCGATCATGCGCCAGTGTGGGTGGAGATCAGGTGAGGTCATCACGCAACAATGCTGCGGAAGCCTGCACCGCCGCAGCATTTGACTATGTCCCATGTCCACCGGTCGACGAACATCATCCGCAAATGATGTTGAACGACATGGTCGTGGAGCGCCGAGATCAGCCCGGTATGGGAGTCGACGGGCCAGCCACGATGGACTTCAGGTTGCCCTTCTTGACCAAGGTGGGCCGCTCATAAATCTTCTTCACGATCGCTCTCCACTATATCCCCCGCCGTGATAGTGACACATCGCGGCTCTCAGTCAATGTTGCATTGTGGACAGCCGGGGATATGCTCGGACAACGCCTGAACATCTGCTCGTAGACACGACGTTTCTGCGGGTTGATCAGCAGCGATCGTGAAGGGGCGGTGCTTTGCGATCCGCTAATGGCGCTGCTAGTCTCCCCTGGGCGGAGGGCGTGATGAACACTGACAGGCTATTTGGGCTGCTTTTGCTGGCGATCGGCGTGGTCTGCTTCGCCGTGCAGCTGCTGGAGCAGGGCGATGCGGGCATTGCTGCCTCCTTTGCCTCCGTGCGCCTGGTTGCCTTGTTCGTGGCGGGCGCGGTCTGCGTGATCGGCGCGCTGCTGTTCTTTGCCGGCCTGTTGCCGCGCGGCCCGAACCCCTTGTCTGGAGCCCCTTTGTTCGGTCGTGCGGCCGAGGTGCAAAATCCCGGCAGACCGCGGCTGCGGCAAGCCTTCCTGGTCCTGCCGGCCCTTGTCGTGCTGGCGTTGCTGGCCGACCGGTTCGGCCCATGGCGCGCAACCGGCCCGGGCGGCGAGATATCCGCCCCGAAACCCCCGGCCGAACCCGAGAGCCTCGAGCCGAAGGATATTGCCAGCGCGCCACCGGCGCCGCCGGCCGCGCCGACACCGCCAGTGCAAGCAGCACCGCCGCCGGAGCAGGCGCTCCAACCATCTGGGCCTCCGGCTCAATCGCCTGCGCCACAGCCGCCGGAAGTCGCCCTTGCTCCAGAACCCCCGCCACCGGAAGTTGCTCCACCACCGGCGCCGGCGACGCCGCCGCAGGCAGCGCTTCCTGCGCCACCGCAAACCGTCGCGCCCTTGCCGCCGCCTCCGCCGGCGCTGCCGACCGAGCCCGACGGCCACCGCGACGCCGTCGTCTGGCTCGCCGTCTCGGCCGATGGCCGCGACATCATGAGCGCCAGCACCGACCATATGATCAAGCTCTGGGACGTCGCCGGCAAGCGGCTGATCCGCAACCTTGGTGAACACAAGGACATGGCGCGCACGGCGCTGTTCATGCCCGACGGCGCCACCGCGCTGACCGCCGGCGACGATGGCGAGATCGTGCTGCGAAAGCTTGCCGACGGCGCGGTGCTGCATGTCTTCTCGTCGGGCGCGAATGGCGGCGTGCGCAAGCTGGCGATCAGCCCGGACGGCAAGCGCGCCGTCAGTGGCCACGACACCGGCAACGTCATCGTCTGGGATCTCGTCAACAAATCGGTGCTGCATGTGATGACCGGACATGACTGGCCGATCAGCACGGTCGCAATCTCGCCCGACGGCACGCGCGCGCTCAGCGGCTCCATCGACGGCACGCTGAAATTCTGGGACGTCGAAAGCGGCAAGCAATTGCGAAGCTGGCACGGCCACGAGCAGGGCACTTACGGCGCTGTCTTCACCGCCGACGGCCATCATGTCGTCACCGGCAGCGGCGACTACACGATCAAGCTCTGGGACCTCGACACGTTTAGGGAATTGCGCCGCTTCGAGGGTCACGAAGGCACCGTCTATACGCTGGCGCTGTCGGCCGACGGCAAGCGCTTGGCCTCCGGCTCGCTCGACGGCACGGCGCGGCTGTGGGATGTCGGCACCGGCGGCCAGACCGCCATGTTCGACAGCCGCACCGGCCCGATCTACGCCGTTGCCTTCGCCACCGACGGCACGCTGCTCACCGGCGGCGACGATCGCACCATCAGGGATTGGCCGGCGGCTGGCGGCGATGGCGAAATCCTGTTCGCCGGCGCACCGCAGTAGCGACATCAAATGCTTTGGATATTCCAGAACAGCCTGGCTTGCGCTATGGATTACTGGTGGCTGCAAATGGATTGGGGACGGTGAGCAACAACGACTGGGCGCCCAAAGTGGATACACCTGTCTACAGCCCGCCCAAGTCGCGTCGCCGAGGGGTCCTTACCGTCGTTCTGGTGTTGCTGGCGGCTTATGTGCTGCTCGGTCCTGGCCGAAATTATTATGTGCAGTGGTCGGCCATTAAGAAGATTCAAGCGGCTGTCCTGGCAAAGGATTATCGCGAGCAATTCCATCAGATCTCCGTGCTGGCCGACCTGGGAAATGCTGACGCACAGTACAATCTGGGATTAATGTACTGGCGTGGCCAGGGTATTGCCCAAAATGACAGGCAGGCGACCTACTGGTGGGGCAAAGCAGCCGAGCAAGGAAATGCAGATGCGGCATCCTTGCTCGCCCAGGCCTATTCCCATGGCCGAGGTGTCGAAAGAAACGACCAGCTGGCGTTAAAATTTGCCACACAGTCGGCCGACAAGGGCAACGCGAATGGTTACTATGCCATCGGCACCCTGTACGCGCAGGGCCAAGGTGTTCCGCAAAGCTATGAGCAAGCTCTCTCCTGGTGGCGCAAGGCAGCCGATGGCGGCAGTACCGAAGCTGCCTACTGCATCGGTCGATCCTATTATCTCGGTGAAGGCGTCGAGAAGGACGATCAGCTCGCCGTGACGTGGGTGCGAAAGGCGGTCGACAAGGGTGAGCCGAATGCCCAGTCTCTGTTGGGCACGCTGTATTCGCTTGGCCACGGCGTCGGTCAGGATGACCGCCTGGCCTTCGAATGGTGGATGAAGGCCGCGGTCGCCGGTGTGCCGGAAGCGCAATACTCATTAGCAAATGCGTATGAATTGGGAAAAGGCATCGGCAAGGACGACGCCCAGTCGTTCGCCTGGTTGGTCAAGGCGGCGGAACAGGACAATGTCCGGGCGCAGTCTGCGCTGGCCTATGCCTATGCTACGGGCAAGGGCACTGCCAAAAGTGATGCCGAAGCATCGTCCTGGTGGCTGAAGGCGGCGAGCCAGGGAGACGCTTATGCGCAGGCGAACCTCGGCCTTGCATATTGGACGGGCGTCGGACTGACCCAGAGCGACGCTGATGCCGTTTCGTGGTGGCTCAAGGCCGCAAAGCAGGGGGACGTTTCGTCTGAACTGTACCTGGCTGTTGCCTATGCCCGCGGCAGAGGGATAGCCAAGGATGACAAATCCGCCGAATTCTGGTTGCTGGAGGCAGCCAAGGTGGGAAATGTCGAAGCAGAACTCAACCTTGGCAAGCTTTATTACACCGGCATCGACGGCAAGCCGAACTATCCGGAAGCTGCCAAGTGGTTTTCCACATCGGCAAGCCACGGAAACGCCGAGGCCAGGATCTTCCTCGAAATGATGAAGGAAAAAGGCCGGTTCGACAGCAAGACGCTGTGAGCTGAGGTCAGGCAACTCCGCTGAAATCGCCGAGATCGTGTCATATAACGGACATGCAGCAGCGGACACCAAAACTGTCTTTCATCAGTCAATTTCGGAGGCCACTTATGCCTGCCGGCCATCTCCCCACTTGGGGGAGACCAGCAGCGTCGCCGTCACGCCTTCCGTTTGAGGCGTGACACTCGCATCGCACGATGCGAAGACTCGTTTGCCGCTGCATCTCGAGAATCCCATGCCCCTCCACATCGTCGAAGCCTCGATCGCCGACCTGCGCCGGGCGCTGGAGGCCGGCACCGTCACCAGCGTCGAGCTGGTCGGTGCGTATCTCAGGCGCATCGCGCATTACGACCGCCATGGCATCGCGCTCAATGCCGTGCCGGTGCTTAACCCGGCAATGTTCGAGGAGGCGGCGGCCTCCGACCTGCGCCGCCGCAAAGGCGCTTCCCTCGGGCCGCTCGACGGCATCCCCTACACCGCCAAGGACAGCTATAAGGTCAAGGGCCTGACGGTGGCCGCCGGCTCGCCCGCCTTCGAGCATCTCGTCGCCAATGAGGACGCTTTCACCATTGCCAGGCTGAGGGCCGGTGGTGCTGTGCTGATCGGGCTGACCAACATGCCGCCAATGGCGAATGGCGGCATGCAGCGAGGCGTCCATGGCCGCGCCGAGAGCCCCTACAATGCGGACTATCTGACCGCCGCCTTCGCTTCCGGCTCGTCCAACGGTTCCGGCACCGCGACCGCTGCGAGCTTTGCCGCTTTCGGGCTGGGCGAGGAGACATGGTCTTCCGGCCGCGCGCCGGCGTCCAACAATGCACTTGTCGCCTACACGCCGTCGCGCGGCGTCATTTCGGTCAGGGGCAACTGGCCGCTGGTGCCGACCATGGATGTGGTGGTGCCGCACACGCGCGGCATTGCCGACATGCTGGAGCTGCTCGACGTGATCGTCGCCGACGATACCGAGACGCGCGGCGATTTCTGGCGCGCGCAGCCCTGGGTGTCGATCGCGAAAAGCGCTGATCTCAGGCCGCCAAGCTACACTACACTCGCCTTGGAGGGCTCGTTGAAAGGCAAACGCCTCGGCGTGCCGAAAATGTATATCGGCCGCGACGGCGGCGTGCTCAAACCCATCGAGACCCGCGCCTCGGTGCTCGACCTCTGGCGGCAGGCAGCGCGTGACTTGGAAAAGCTCGGCGCGGAGGTGGTCGAGGTCGATTTCCCCGTCGTCTCGAACTATGAGCGCGACCGTCCGGGCACAAAAACCATGGTCGAACGCGGGCTGGTGCCGGAAGCATTCGCCGAGCGCGAAATCTGGGATCTCTGCATCTGGGGCTGGGACGATTTCCTGCGCGCCAATGCCGACCCGGCCATCCCCGACCTGGCCACGGTCGACGGGCCAAAAATCTTCCCGCGGCCGCCGGGCGCGCTGCCGGACCGCTATGGCGACGACGGTTTCGATCTGGCCGACTACGTCACGAGCGCCAAGCAGGGCGTGATGCCATTGCTGGATATCCCAACGCTGGCGGAAGGTCTGAAGGGATTGGAGGCGACGCGGCGCATCGACTTCGAGGACTGGCTGGACGAGCACAGGCTCGACGCCGTCGTGCTGCCGGCGGTCGCCGATGTCGGCCCGGCCGATGCCGACGTCAACGAGACCTCTG
The DNA here is from genome assembly GCF_040320205.1 of Mesorhizobium sp. M0761. Lineage (NCBI taxonomy): Bacteria > Pseudomonadati > Pseudomonadota > Alphaproteobacteria > Hyphomicrobiales > Phyllobacteriaceae > Mesorhizobium > Mesorhizobium sp. M0761. The sequence continues at coordinate 20,209 of NZ_JAMYPF010000007.1, read as the reverse complement.
CAGCAATCGCCTGGCGCAACGGCACCTGGGTCGCCAACGGCAATCTGGTCTGGCGTCATCTAGGCATCCCGACCGTCACCGTGCCGATGGGAACGATGGCCGATATCGGCATGCCGGTCGGGCTGACCTTTGCGGGCAAGGCCTATGATGATGCGGAGTTGCTGCGGCTCGCCGGCGATTACGAGCGCGCCACCCAACGCCGCACGGCCCCGCCGCGCACGCCGGAATTGCCGGGCGATGTGTTTGCGCAACATGGTGGATCGAAGTCCAGCGATGCGCCGCCGCCGGCACTCAGGCTTGTTGCGGAGACGATGGGGCGAGGAGACCAGGCCGAGATCGCCGTGACGGTTGAACTCGATGCGGAGACCGCTGATCTCAAGGTTCACGTCAATGGCGAAGCCGTTGTCATGGAGCGAAGCGGCACAAGCTTTCACGGTCTCATCCTGGTGCCGGCCGGCGAGCATGAAAGAATGCACAGTGTGTGGCGAGGCGCTTACGGCTCGATCGTTACGGCCGTCATGCGGCTGGAGGATGGACGCACGGCTGGTGCTTACGTGGTCGCGGGTGGATTCGGGTGAGGGTACAGGTAATCTCCCCAAGGGGGAGATCAGCAGCTTCGCCGTCTTGACCCTCCCATCGCCCGCGTTATCTTCGCGCCATGCCAAACCTCGCTCCCCTCATCGTCATCGATCTCCAGACCAACATGTTCGACGGGCGCGTCGAGCCGCCGATCCATGATGCGCCGGGTATCGCCGAGCGTACCCGCTCGCTGATCGACTGGGCGCGGCGCGAGGGGCGCCGGATAGCGTTCGTGCGGCATGATGGGCCGGCCGGCGATCCGCTGGCGCCGGGCGAGCCGGGTTGGCCGGTATGGCCGGAACTCGGCCAGGCCAAGGACGAGCCGACATTCTCCAAGACCGTCCGCAACGCCTTCTCGAATGCCGAGCTTGGCGCCTGGGTGGCCGGGCAGGGGGCCGGCGAAGTCGTGCTTGCCGGAGCGCAAACCGATTTCTGCATCGCCGGCACCGTTGAGGGCGCCCTGGCCGAAGGCCTCGCCGTCACTGTCGTGTCCGATGCGCATTCGACGCTGGACACTGAAGGCGAGACCGCGACCGAGATCATCGCCCGGTACAATGCGGACTTCACCGATGCCGGCGTCACGCTGGTGACGACGAAGGCGCTGACCGGCGACTGAAGCACCGCGCTTCGAAGAGTGGGAGACTGCCGTGCCAACCCTGAAATTGCCGGCCGAAGGCGGATGCCGCTGCGGACGTGTGCGGCTAAAGATTTCCGCAAAACCGCTTTTGACCATGGCTTGCCATTGCATCGGCTGCCAGCGCATGTCGGCCAGCGCCTATTCACTGAGCGCCGCCATTCCCTCGGACGGCTTCGAAATCATGCAAGGCGAGCCGGTGATCGGCGGGCTGCACGGCGCCTCGCGTCATTACTTCTGCCCTTATTGCATGAGCTGGATGTTCACGCGCCCCGAAGGGCTCGACTGGTTCGTCAATCTGCGCCCCACCATGCTTGACGAGCCCGGCTGGTTCACGCCGTTCATCGAGACATGGACCAGCGAGAAACTGCCCTGGGCGACGACGCCGGCGGTGCATAGTTACGAGGCGCTGCCGGCCTTCGAGGCGTATGAGGGGCTGGTGGCCGAGTTTGCTGAAACTGCGAATCTCCCCCCTTGAGGGGGAGATGGCCAGCAGGCCAGAGGGGGTCGGTGCGACTGGGCTCGACGTCCTTGCTGCAGATGGAAGGTTGGCGCCTCACGCGCGGCGACCCCCTCTGTCGCCTTCGGCGACATCCTCCCCCTCGAGGGGGGGAGATAAGCCCCGCTAAAAATTTGCATCGAATCGATTGCGCAAACGTTTCGATCGCCCTAAGCTCCCTTAAAATCCGCCATCAGAGCGGACGGGAAACGCAAAAGGGAGGAGCGCTTGCAGGCGCTGATATGTCTTGCCGACAATGGCTGAAGTGGCGCGGCGCGCCGGCGTGTCGGTGTCGACCGTCTCGCATGTCGTCAACAACACGCGCTTCGTTTCGCTGGAAAAGGCGAGGCTGATCAACGACGCCATTGCCGCCATGGGCTACCAGCCCAACGAGCTGGCGCGCTCGCTGAAGGCCTCAACCACCAACAGCGTCGGCCTGGCGATCTCGGCGATCTCCAACCCTTATTTCACCGACATCATCTGCGCGGTCGAGGCCGAATGCGCACGGCTCGGGCTGATGGTCTTCCTGTCGGATACCCAGGAGGATCCCGACCGCGAACTGCAGGTGGTGCGCGCTTTCCATCAGCGCCGCGTCGACGGCGTCATCCTGGCCCCGTCGGGCTCGCCGCAGCGCGCCATCGATTACCTCGCCGACAAGAAGATGCCATGCGTTCTGATCGACCGTTTCGCCGACGAGCGCTTCGACCAGATCGGCGTCGAGAACGAAACGTCGATGCGCGCGCTGATCGACCATGTCGCCTCCTTCGGCCACAAGCGCATCGGCTATATCGCCGGACAGCCGGGCCTGACGACGACGCGCGAGCGCATCGAGGCGTTCCAGGCTTCGCTCGCCGCCAATGGACTTGAAAGCGTGCCGCACTATCTCTCGGCCGAGAATGTCGACACGGCGGCGGCGACCGCATCCACCCACGCCATCCTGTCGCTGCCGTCGCCACCAACCGCATTGGTCACCGGCAACAACATGACGACGATCGGAGCCGTCCGCGCCATCCGCGAAAAAGGCCTCACCATTCCGGGCGATCTGTCGCTGGCCGGCTTCGACGATTTCGAATGGGCCGATTGTTTCGAACCGCGCCTGACGCTGGTCGCGCAGCCCTGCACCGAGATAGGCAGGCAGGCCGCGGCCCTGCTCAGCGCCCGCATCGCGGCGACCGGTTCCGCGCCGCGTTCGGTGCGGCTGCAGGCGACGCTGCGGGCGCGCGCCTCCTGCGGGAGGCCGACCCACACGAGGCTAACATGACCGCGCCGCTGCTGGTGATGACCGGCGCCGTCAAACGCTTCGGCGGCGTGCAGGCGCTGCGCGGTGTCGACTTCGACCTCAAGGCGGGCGAGATCCACGCGCTGCTCGGCGAGAACGGCGCCGGCAAGTCGACGCTGATGAACCTGTTGTCGGGCGTCTACACGCCGGACGAAGGCACGATCGAGATCGACGGCAAACCCGTGCGTTTCAACAACCCGCGTGAGGCGCAAGCGGCCGGCATCGCCACCATCTTCCAGGAGCTCGACCTGGTGCCGTCGCTCGATGTCGCCGCCAATCTGTTCCTCGGCCGCGAACTGATGCGTCCGGGCGGCTTCCTCGACGTGCCGGCAATGCGCCGCGAGGCCAAGAAGCGGCTGGAAGCCATCGAGATCGCCATCGATCCGGCCGCCATGGTGGCGGATCTGTCGATCGGCCAGCGCCAGGTGGTGGCGATCGTCAAGGCGCTGTCTTACGCCTCCCGCGTGCTGATCATGGACGAGCCGACGGCCGCACTCACCGTCGGCGAAGTCGAGCGGCTGTTCGATATCATGCGCAAGCTCGCCGCCACCGGCGTCGGCATCGTCTACATCTCGCACCGGCTGGAGGAAGTGCCCGGCATTGCCGACCGGGTGACGGTAATGCGCGACGGCCGTGTCGCCGGCATCACCGAGCCGCACGCGCCGCAGGCCGAGCTGGTCAGGCTGCTGGTCGGACGTCCGCTGGACGAACTCTATCCGCAACGCGCCAAGGCCGCGGGCAAGCCGCTGCTCAGCCTGAGGAACGCCAGCTTCAAGCTCGCCCGCGACAGCGCCGGCTGGCAGGCGCCGCAAGGCGTTTCGCTCGATGTCCATGAAGGCGAGATCGTCGGTCTTGCCGGCATCATGGGGGCAGGGCGCACCGAGCTGCTGTCCGCCCTCTACGGCACCGGCCTGTCCGGCCGCTGGGAGGGCGAGGTCGCCATATCGGGCAAGCCGGTGAAACTGGATTCGATCAGTGCTGCCCGCCACGCCGGCATCGCATTCGTCACCGACGACCGCCGGGGCTCGGGCCTGATGCTGCGCATGGCGGTCGGCCTCAACCTGGTGATGTCGGTCATATCCCGAATCTCGCCGAACTGGCTGGTCTCGCCGCGCCGCCAGGCCGAGGCGGTGAAGGAATCCTTCGGTCAGTTCGATATCCGGCCGAAGAACCCCGATATCGCCGTCGGCGCGCTGTCTGGCGGCAACCAGCAGAAGGTGGTGCTGGCCAAGGAGATCCTCGGCAATCCGCGCCTGTTGCTGCTCGACGAGCCGACACGCGGCGTCGATGTCGGCGCCAAGGGCGAGATCTACCAGCGGCTCAGGGCACTCGCGGCGCAAGGGCTGGGCATTCTGGTGGCGTCCAGCGAGATGCCGGAGCTGATCGGTCTGTGCGACCGCATCGTGGTGCTGCGCCAGGGGCGCAATGTGGCGGAATTTTTGGGCGGCGTCGACGAGCACACGGTGCTGGCCGCGGCTAACGGCAGGGAGGCCTGATGTCTCAGGACAACAATCCAGTGGCAGCAAGCCCAGTCACAGCAGCAGCGCAAAAGCATCGCGATCCGCTGGCGCTCATCGTGCGCTTCCAGAGCCTGATCGGCCTGGTGCTGGTGGCGATCGGCGGCATCATCTTCTCGCCGCGCCGCCACGGCGAGATCCTGTTCCTCAACCCCGACAACATCGCCAACATCGTGCGCGCGGTGTCGGAGACCGGCATCATCGCCATCGGCATGACCTTCGTCATCATCACCGCCGGCATCGACCTGTCGGTCGGCGCAGTGCTTGGCCTGTCCAGCGTCGTCACCGCCTCTATGATGATCTCCGGCGGCTTCGGCCTGATCCCCACCATCCTCGCCGTGCTCGCTTTGGGCATCGTCTTCGGCGCCATCCAGGGCACCATCTCGACGCGCTTCCGGCTGGAGCCGTTCATCGTCACGCTGGCTGGCCTGCAGGCCGCGCGCGGCCTGGCGCTGGTCGTCTCCGGCAACCAGTACATCAACATTTCCTATGGCGAAGGGCCAGGCCTGGCGCCGCCGGTGTTCGCCGTGCTGGGCGAGCGGCTGTTCAACAACACCGTGCCGGTGGCGACGCTGGTCTTCGTCGTCTTTGCCGCGATCGCCACCATCGTCCTCAACACCACGCGCTTTGGCCGCTATGTCTTTGCCGTCGGCGGCAATGAGCGCGCCGCGCGCATATCCGGCGTGCCGGTGTCGATGGTGAAGATCTCGGTCTACGCCATCACCGGCTTTGCCGCCGCCCTTGCCGGCATCGTCCATGCCGGCCAGTTCAATTTCGGCAGCGCCAATGACGGCATGGGCTATGAGCTGACGGCCATCGCCGCCGTGGTCATCGGCGGCACCAGCCTGTTTGGCGGCGCCGGCTCCATGGTCGGCACCGTCGCCGGAACCATCATGCTGGGCGCGCTAGCCAACATCCTGCAGCTCAACAATATCACGCCCGCCATGCAGCTGCTCGCGACCGCCGCGATCATCGTCCTGGCGGCAGTGCTTCAATCCCTCGTTCGCCGCCGCGAGGGGTTGGGTCGTTAGTGCATGTCGCGCAAAAGGTTTTGCGATGACGACATGCACAAACAAACAAGGAGGAGACGGCAACACGTGAACGTCAAACCAAGGTCTGGCCCCCGGCCGGACGAGGAGGAGAGTGAGTTATGAAAACGACACTAAGAGGATCGACCCTCAAGGCCGTGCTGCTGGCAGGCGCCGGCCTGTGCATTGCAGGCTCCGCTTACGCCGCCGAGCCGCTGGTGAAAGCCTGCGCCAAGGACGGCCAGTTCGTCATCGGCTTTTCGCAGGCCAACAATGCCGAGCCCTACCGCCAGCACGTCAATGACGAGCTGGAGGCGGCGGCCAAGGAAGTGCCTGGCTTCACGCTGCAGATCGCCGACGGCGCCGGCAACGTCAACACGCAGACCTCGCAGGTCGACAATTTCATCACCCAGAAGGTCGATATCCTTTTGATCTCGCCCTTCGAGGCCGCACCGCTGACGCCGGCGGTGAAGCGCGCCATGGATGCCGGCATCCCGGTCATCGAGCTTGACCGCAAGACGGTCGGCGACCCGGGCAAGGACTACACCGCCTTCATCGGCGGCGACAATTTCAAGATCGCCGAGGAAGCCGGAAAGTACACCGCCAAGACCCTGCTGCCCGATGGCGGCGAGGCGGCCGTGCTGCAAGGCCTGCCGAGCTCGACGCCGGCGGTGGAGCGCCTCAACGGCTTCAAGGAAGGCGTGAAAGGCAACCCGAAGGTCCAGATCGTCGCCGAGCAGGCCGCCGACTGGGTGCCGGACAAGGCGCAGGTCGCCTTCGCCGCCATGCTGCAGGCACACCCCGACATCAAGGTGCTCTACGCCTCCAACGACATGATGGCCGCCGGCGCGCTGCTCGCCGCCAAGGGAGCGGGCAAGGACGTCAAGATCATCGGCACCGACGGCCTGCCAGGCCCGGCCGGCGGCATCGAAGCGGTGGCCAAGGGCGACTGGGTCGCAACCTTCACCTACCCGACGGGCGCCAAGGAAGCGATCGAGATGTCGAAAAAGATCCTGCTCGATTGCGCCACCGAGGTGGACAAGACGGTGACGGTGGAGACCACCGCGATCACGGCCGAGAATGCCAAGCAGCTGATGGGGAAGTGAGGGGGCGGAGCCCGGCACTGAGGTGATGCGCAAGGCCCCGGTAGGGGCCTTGTTTGTCTTGGGGGAAGGCTGATCCTGCGAAGGCTGGCTGCTCTTAAAGGCGACTTTGTCTCCTGCGTCCGTGAATGGCCGCTTCGCGCCTCAACCGAAAAGACTAGAGCAGTTCAAGTTGTTCCTCTGACCTGATCTTATTAACTATGACATCTGCAGGATTGGTAGAGACACCCCAACGCGGTGGGAACCTTGGTTGAGGCAGCTTCAAAGCTGTGCGACGATAGCTCTGCTTTATTCTTTTGCGATCGGCGATACCCTGTACATCCGGGTGTGCCACTCTGGAGTATTTCGAGATTTCACAAAAAAGGTTCTGACAATCTATAGGCTGCAGCCGTCGTCCGAATAGACCTGCGAAATCTATGCCTCGACTTGCAAACTCGTCAGATTGCCGTTCGGTGACCCAGTTGATGATTTCCTCCGCTGACTGGCCATCGGTCGACTTGAAACACTTAGATATGCCGTCAAGCGCGCCAGGCCCAGCGACAACGAATTCGCTTTCATCGAAATCGAGCAAAGTGGAGTAATTCAGGTCGATCGCATACTGGAATGCCAGAAAGCGGCCAAGGCCCGGATAGCCTAGAATTGTTTCATAAACGGTTTGAAGGTCGGGTGCCTGTCGCAGCCTGTCTGGCAATCGGTCAGTCATCATCAAGTTTAGTAGCGCCAGATGATTGCTGTGTTTCCGGGTTTTGCCAAATGGGGGGGGCGGCATGATGTAGGCAGCGGAGTAGATTTTCCTGCCTTTCGCATGGAGACGACTCAGCAACTGATCGGCTCTTTCGAAATCGAAATCTTTCCAAGTCAGCAGCCCAAATTCTCGTTCCAGTGCTTCCCAAGTGTCGACCTTGTTGAAGATTTTAAAGAGAATTGTGCGGAAAAAAACCTCTTTCGGCTCCTGCGAGCGCTCTGACCTGTACTGCACTTCGCTAATCAAATATTGGCTAACACGATCGGCCGCGCGATAGGTGTTAGTGAACCTAAATTCGCGGAGGATCGGATCGTTTGTCCAAGGGCCCCATGGATCAGCCAATCTGCGATAAAACATTGAGAGCCGCTCGGCAGCGAATCTCCAGTAGGTATCGAAAACGACGGTGGTGTTCATGTGCGCGCGAAAGTCGCAGTTAACGAGACGGGCATTGTTCAGCTCCCAAGGCCAAATCGATTCTCTTGGGCGCATCCTAGGATGTCTGGGCTTGCCAGTCAGCACAATCAGCAGATGGAGTGTGGAAAGATGACGGCCGCAAACGATGCCTCCATGTCTGTCGCACAATTCGAAGACCATGCGGCAAGAACCGATCAACTGGAGTTCGGGGAAATCGGGACCTCAATCCTGGGTCTGGTTGGTGAAGTGGGGAGTTTGGTCAGCGCGGTCAAGAAAAAGCGTCGTGACACCGATGGGTTCTTTGGCTACCGGGACGCCGTAGTCGAAGAATTGGGCGATGTCCTTTGGTACCTTTCTGCTGTCGCACGGCGAGGTGGGTCATCTCTCGTCAATTTGACCAGAGGATTGCACCACGGGCCTAATTTCGCGACATTTGACAACGCGGTAGCAACGCAGCGAACCGAGACACTTGAGTCCGCCCTCCTTGGGCTTGCCGGCGGGACGGGCCATCTGGCGAAGCGGAAGGGCGCGGAAACCAAAGATACTGATGTAGCAGCCCTGCACAATGATCTCAGCTACATCCTTGGGCTTTTGGGTGAAGTCGCTCGAGCTGCGGAAGTTACACTAACCGAGGCCGCCATCCGGAACGTTGTAAAGACCGAAGATCGTTGGCCAACACAACGGGTGTTTCCGCCACTTCTCGATGAAGGCCTACACATTGACGAACAGCTTCCGCGGCAGATGCGAGTGCTGATTTACGAGCGCGAGGTCAATGGGACGCGATTTGTGTTTCAGAAAGCGGGCGGTTTCCTACTAGGCGATCGCCTGACCGACAATCACCTCCCAGAAGATGACTTCCGCTTCCACGATGTATTCCATCTTGCTTATGCGGCAGTCCTTGGGTGGTCACCGACGACAAGGGCGCTGCTAAAAATCAAACGAAAGAGCCAAAAGGCCCTGGACGAGAACGAGGACGGTGCACGAGCAAATTTGATCGAAGAAGGTTTGACGACGTGGATTTTCGAGACCGCTAAGCAGCATCGCTTTTTCGCCAATACGCCCAAGCTTGGGCTGGATATCTTGAAGGACGTGAAGCGCTTTGTTCGGGGCTATGAAGCCGAGAAGCTGCCAATGTGGCTCTGGGAGTCGGCGATCCTTCAGGGTTACGCCGTGTTCCGTCAACTCCAGACGGCGCGAATAGGTGTTGTCCTAACCGATTTGAACCGGCGTGAAATTTGGTTTGAAGATATGACTTCGGAAGACAGAGAGTCATGCGGGATGAAGGATTAGCCCATTAAACTTCGACACTCTTCGAGCAAAGCAATAGCTTCTGCGCGCGACCAGCCTTGACCCTGATCGCCCTTGCTAGATTTTCCGTGGTCGATCATCGCATGGGTGGAGATACAGGTAAGCGAGCCCATTTGCGCGCCGGCTTGGCCGGCCACAAACGCTTGGAGCCGACCAAGTCCGATGAAATTGCCAAGCCCACGAGCGATGTAGGCATGGTTGCGATACATTACCGTGAGCAAAAGTCGATTGTCGTTCGTCAGTTTGAAACTCAGGAAGCTTAGGCACTGCCGATTGGATCCTTTCCCGGCGTCTCGACCAGGATCGTAAACGGTCATCTCGTAGGCATTTCGATATGTCTTTTTGTCTGAACTGATCTGCCCGCGCATAAACGTTACGAGATCGTCCAGCGGATTGATCACTTCTACCTTATTGTTGACGAGCTTCTTCCAGCTGGTCAGTCGCTCGAAATATCGTCCCCAGTCGCGGGTGATGGTTTTCATTCGAGGAAAAACGCGGTCATGGTAGGCGCGGTAGAATTGATCCGGGCCATGCTGATCGAATAGGCTTTGTGGAAAAATGGTGTTGGCGACCCCATTCAGAGCGTTGCAGTGATGGGTCCGAAGGAAGCTGTCGACGACACGAATAATTTGTGCGTCGGTCTCGTCCTCGAGCAAAGGATCAGCAATGTCGATGACCACGTTGTTAGCCTCGCCACCTAGGTTCTCCACGGCCGTTGCCGCAGCAAGCCAAGCTTTAACATTCGTAGGTTGCGGCTCAATCGGAAGATACATTTCAAATTTCTCCTGCCATAACGGCCGCACCCACCAGGCGCGGCGAGAGGTAAGACGTGTCGATCCAGGCGTATCCAGCAAGACCCCATGCCTCGCCCCAAGAGTTGCGAACAAGCAAATAGCTTTTGCTGCCAACAGTTCCGTGACCCACCGCAACCAAGGCATGAACACGCTTCGGTTCCATGGCCTCTGTCGAAGAAATTATCCCGTGTGGGGCTGGCTGATAAAAGGCGTGAGAAATACTCATTGTAAACAGGACGGGTCGGCCTTGGTCTATTTGCGCAATGAGGTTTCTAACCGTTGCCGTAATCCTCTGACCTTGTTGCCGAAAGATTGGATTGGCACCCGCTGGCGGCCGCCAATTTGTAAAGTCCACGAACTCTGAAGCGTCATAAGGCCATTGTGCCTCAACGGGCTGCCCATCGCCGCGTAGAGTTTCCAGCATGGTTTCGAAGTATACGCCCACGTGCGGCCTGGTGCCTTCTCTCTTCAATGCGTGGAAGTATGCCCATTCCACGGACAATGGCACCCAGGCTCCGCGCGACACCGCGTGTGCGTCGCTCGCGGCAAATGCCATGCATGTAGGGCGCGGGTCCTGATCCCTCGCTGGCCCAAATTTGGAGCGAAGATCCTTGATAATCGTGATCACGTCAGGCCGCCTCGAGGACGCGTCGCAGGTCAGGCTCCCACATGCCGGGCGCTTCCGGTCCTCTTAGATCGTATTGCAAGTGAAGCTCGTTGAGGGGCTTGCCTGGAAGCCACGGCCTGCGCTCTTGCAGGGTCACTTCGCCTTGGTTGCGATCGTTGGACCGGGTCGTCACTTTCCGGGTGAGGAGGCCGCCCACGAGGTCTGGATCGATTGCTTCTTGATCGTCGGCCACAACTGCGAAGCCCGCTGACTTTAACGCATCAAAATCCCATAGATAACCAGCGCCACTGTTTTCGCGAAGACGCACAACGAAAAGGTCATTGCGTCCTCCTTCGATCAGGCTGCCTTCATCATGGTTCGTAAGCAGCCATACGTCAGATCTCCAGTCCGGTGGCTCATAGCCGGTCAGCAGGCTACGCTTTATGTCCTTTGGCTGATGCGAAAGAAGCCTCTCGCGCTCATCTCGCCGAATGACTTTATGCCTTTCCAAGACATAGCAGGTGGCGCTGTAGCTTGTGCCCAGACGGAGAGATAGCTGGTAAACGGTGGCAGGATCGGACAGGGCTTGAGGCAACCATTTCTGTTTCGCAACAATCATGGCAAGTAGCCAGGACGGGGCCAAAAATATGGCGGCGAACGCGTCTGCCTGCTGTTCTTGTGCATCCGCAGGCGAGCTTACGGCGAACGGAGCACGACGTAGAATTTTTTCGTCGTCGAAGCTCGGCTCATGCTGCATATAAAGATGCCCAAGCTCATGCGCTCCGGTGAAACGCTGGACGGGCAACGGCCGTTTTGTCGTGATCAGCACACCCGGTTCATCTGCTGGTACGTATGCACCAAGCAGCTTGTCCAACGGTTGAAACATCAAGGTCGCGCCGAGGTGGCCGATCGCGCCAAAAACGTCAATTCTCCCGCCACCGCTACGCTCCAAACGTTTGCGAATCCCGAGGTCACGGTGAAGCTCGCTGGCAGCCTTCGTTCCGGTCAAGATCGAGTTACGCGCATCGACCATCACTGCCCGCCCTTTGTTTTGGCGCGCGACCTTAGGAAGTCCGCGAACCGCGCCAATTCCTGACGATCTTGCGTGGACAGCGCTGCAGCTGCCCTGGCGACATGAGCGACTTCCTCAGGAACTTCGACAGCATCCTCCCCGGTAAACCAGCTAACTGGTCGCTGATAGAGTTTCGCCATTCTCGACAACTCAAGTGCGTCAACTTTTCGCTGACCTGCCTCAATATGGGAGAGTGCGCTGCGGGGGATCGCCAGATGTTTGGCCACGTCGTCCTGCTTAAGACCCACATACTCCCGAGCTGAACGCAGACGTTCGCCGAGAGCCATGCGATCTGGCTCTGAAGGAGGCAAGGCAAATCCGGCGCGGTCATCGGTCATGGTGTTCTTCTTCCCTAACTGAGGCGTTCCAGACGGCGCGCGTTTCAGCCACAAGGTCACCGACACAAGCTTCAACGCTATCGTAGCCACCTTTCGGTGCGAAGGTGGTCGGCAGTTTGATGCCCAGAACCTCTTCGATCGAGCAAATGATTTCGATCACGACGAGCGAATCGATCTCAGGCTCACATGCACTACGTGTTCTCGGTCGCAGAACCGACTGAATACCCATCTGGTCGCGAACTGCTTCACGAATACGGTCTTCAACATCTTCATCGGGAAAGCCGACGTCCGGCTTGAAACGCGTGCGCACGTCCATTTGAGTGCTCCGTCTTATAATCGAACATCATATGTAGCGCATGTTCGATTTTCAGACAAGCGTATTTTGCTACTTCTAGTCGAATGCTATCGACGGTTCCCGAACAGGGCGTGCCTTCAGGTGCCCAACTTACATTGATAGCGTGGAGACAAAGCGAAGCAGAGGAGCAGCCAAGTCACTGCTTGCATTTAACGGATGCCCATGTGGCATCCGAGTCGTCTAGTGATAAAAAGGATTTGAATATCCCTAACGATTCGTGACGGGGAGGAGCAACGGGAATGGCATTTTGGAGCAGTCAACGGCTCGAATCTGGGTTAATGAAGCTCGTCGACCATGATCATCGCGATGTGGTTGACTGTAATGCCATCACAATGCGCGTCGGTAGCGAAATCTATATCACGCCTGGATTGGAACAACCGGCGCCCAATTCGCACACCAAGCAGATTTTATCGGAAAACGCTCCGATCGCCATTCCGCCCGGCCAGTTTGCATTCTTGCTGACCGAGGAGACGGTCACGATCCCTGTTGACGTGATGGGGTTCATCTCCATCAAAGCAACATACAAGTCCAAGGGACTCGTAAATGTATCGGGATTCCACGTCGATCCCGGCTGGTCGGGCCCATTAATCTTTGCGGTTTTCAACGCAGGTCCGGCCACAATTCATCTGCAGCGCGGAATGCCCCTATTCCTCCTTTGGATCGCCGACCTTGATGCGCCATCGGTTAAACACAAGGACAAGCTAGGCCCGATCGGTATTCCCCCCGGCATGATCAACAACATCACTGGCGTCGTAGACTCCCTCTACGCACTCGAAAAGCGAATGAAAGATGAGTTGAAAGCGTTGAGCGACAAGAACGAGGGGGTGCGAACACAGGTGGCCGACATCAAGGAGCGACAGTCACGCGTTCTCACTTATTTCGCAATTGTGGCTGTCATCGGCGGCGCAATCGTCGGCGCGGCCGTCAAGGCAATCGGTGATGGCCTGTTGCCAGCTGTGAGCACCACGGCAGTGCCCGCGCCAGCTGTTGCACCCCCCACCGCAAATCCCATTGCGCCTCAAGGAAAGCCGTGACGATCGCGGCTCAGACGACCTCCTTTTGCGGAAGAGCGCCAACGCCAGTTGAACTCAGACGGTTTGGCGGTGATCCTCTAGGTCCGCCAGCCCACGCGCCCCTCACGGCGTAGTGGTAAACCCGCACTGCTTCTGTTCCATCTCGATCTGCTTCGTGATGCGGATGGCGTTCTGGGCGTAGGCTTCGGTCACCGAGCCGCTGTTGACGGTCTTGTCCTTCAGCGGGCTGACGGCCGCGCAGAGGTGGAAGACGTGCTCGGTGTCGGACTTCGCGGCGCCGTTTTCCGGCGCGATCCAGTAGACGATATCCTGGCCATTGGGGTGCGCCGCGTCCTTCGTCGCCGCGGCCACCGTGGTGGAGTCGGTGGCGATCGCCTGCGCCTGGGCGGCGACTTCGGGCGAACAGGCCGTGGTCGGCTGCCCCGCCTTGATCTGTTCCGCGCAGGTGTTCATGTCCTGCGTGTACTGCTCGACCGATGGCGGCTGGTAGCTGACCCCGATCAGCGTCGCCAGCACGGCCAGCACGGCGCCGATACCGCCGGCCACCTTCTTGCTCTTCGGGTCCATGTTCTTGTCGTTGAGGATCAGGATAACCAGCGGCAGGAAGGCAATCAGCGTGATGATCGCGCCGAGCTGGTTCTGGACGAAGAACCTGAACGTGTCGGATTCGCGGGCCGGGTCCTTCCGGTTGGCCGCCTTCCAGAGCAGGCTGCCGGCGATGGCGAAGATCGCGATGCCGACCAGGATGCCGATCAGCAGCGGCAGGTTTCCCTGGTCGAACTTGTGCTTGTAGAGCAGTACGATCCCGGCGATCTCGCCGCCAATGGCGATGACCCACGACAGCACGGCGAACAGGCGCAGCCGCGTGGCCCCGGACTTCTGGCCCTGTGTTGCTTGCCAGTCCTTGGTAACGTCTACGGTCGGCTTGTTGTCGGTCATGACCAGATCCCCCGGTATCGACACTTTTGCGGGGCGTCAAAGGCGCCCGGCGCAGCGTCATTGATCGAACGTCGCCTGCCCCGGCGCGAAAGCGCCACGGCAGACCCCATCCTTATTGCGCATGATGGGATTCGTCCATAGCCGAGGGGGCGGACGACGATGCCGGCGATGGCGCGGAGGAGGGCAGGGCAATCGCATAAGGGGCTGGCGCAATCCCATGCGATTGCCCGGGAAGAGGGAGTCACCCCTTGGCCTACACGAACCGGCCCAGCGCATCGACGATCAGATCACAGAGCTTCGCATGGTCGAGCTTCATCGCCACGCTATGGCGGAAGTCGGTCTGCTCGCTCGCCGTACCGCCGAAATGGTGCATCGCGCCCATTTTCTCGAAATTGCAGACCGTCATGCCCTTGGTCCAGCGTCCCGCAAGCTCGACGCGGATGTCGGCCCTTTGGACGCGGGCAGTCTGGCGCGGCCTCCTTAGCGACTCTCCCGTTCCCTGAATTGATTTGTATACAAATGTTTCTGGCGGGCATCGGTTTGTGAAGCGCTTCACCGTTGCCGCGCAATCGATCGGTTACAGAGGCCGTGCAAGAGCGGGCCTGAGGCAGCGCTCTGCTGCTGCATGGAGGTAACCGATGTTTGAAAGTCTCAGCAGAATTCGCGCTGCCCTGGCGCGCGCCAGCAAGCACAGGAAGACCGTGCGCGCACTGAATGCGCTGCCGACGGAGATCCAGAAGGACATTGGCTGGACGGAGTCGAGGTCGATCGATGAGATAAGGCTGCCGTTCTAGGGCCGCATCCAGCGTCGCTAATATATCGCTCGCCATCGATTGTTCGGAAGCGTACAGTGCAGCATCGTCGGCCACATCAATGGGCGCTGACGCTTGGGAGCGACCATCGCACTCCTGCCCCGACAGGAGGCATTGGAGCCATGGCGGAGCAACCGAGACAGTCCGGTCTGAGCGCCGAGGCGCTCGCGGCCTTGGCGCGGGAAACCGGGGCCTCCGAGCAGCAGATACAAGAGATCGCATCGCTGATCGGCAACGATCGCTTGTCCATCGTGCGCGAAGCGCGCATGGTTGCGGCTGACCGCCCGAAGCGCTGATCCAGGAAAAGCTGCTGGATTGATCCATGGGGCGTCGCCCCTGATTTGTCGGTTTTGTACGAAGTACAATGGCTGAATCCGAGTCAGCTATCGTCCAATGACCGTTTGCATTTGGGCAGGGCGCCGACGGCTGGGAGATTACATGTGCTCTTGCCCTTCGGGAGAGAGCGATGGACCAGTCGGTCAGCAAGGAGAAAAGCGGCCTCTTGCGCCGCATGAACCCGGCCGACTTCGCACTGCTTGCGCCGCATTTGCACCATCGTGTGCTCGATCTCAAAGCCCCGCTCGAAATGGCGGGCGAGCCGGTCGTCTCGGTATGCTTCCTGGAAAGCGGCTTGGCCTCGGTGGTGGCGAGGAACCGGCCGGGCCTGGACACCGAGGTCGGCATCATCGGCCACGAAGGCATGTCGGGCTCCGCTTTGGTGATGGGCGCCGACTGGGCGCCCCATGACTGCTACATGCAGATGCCGGGCGAGGCGGTGTGCATCGATTCCGAGCCGTTCAAGGCAGCGCTGCAGAAAAGCCCGACGCTTCGCGCCTTCCTGCTGCGCTATGCCCATTATCTGCACGGCCAGACCAAATCCACGGCGCTGAGCAATGCCCGCGCCAAGCTCGAGGATCGGCTGGCCAGATGGCTCCTGATGTGTGACGACAGGGTGGTCGGCCATCAGATCCAGATCACGCATGAGTTCCTGTCCGTCATGCTCGGCGTCAGGCGTCCGGGCGTCACCATCGGCCTGCAGATCCTGGAAGGGCGCGGCCTGATCCGGTCGCGGCGCGGCGAGATCGTCATCCGCGACCGGGATGGCCTGATCGCCGTCGCCGACGGCTTCTACGGCCAGGCCGAGGCCGAATACGAACGCCTGCTGGGCTGAGCCTGGCACGGGCTGGAAATGGCCGACGCGAATGCCGGTGAAAGCATGTTGCCAGAGCCGCGCCGGCCATTTGCGGCCATCTGGGGAGAGGCCGCCCGGCAAATCTAGCATCGGCGCAAAAGCGGGCAACGAACCGCAATGGCTTGGTAAAAAGCGTACATTCGAATTGTGTTGAACCTTGGTTCGGCAAGAGTATGAATCCGCTGTCGTCGACCATTGTATGGGGCGCTGGCGCCTGAGACTTCGACAGGCTCGCGCGCCCGATGTGAACGGGGAAAACCGAAATGGCAGAACTGCCTTTTCGATGTATCCGCCTTCGATTGCGCCATCCTGCGCGCCGCCTTCATCAAATCGGTGATGGAAGACAATGTCCCGGAAAAGCGGTGGCGCGCGCTCGCCGCCTCCCTGGTTCGCGACCTGACCGACCACGAAGACGTCGAGCCGGATCTGCTCGGCTGGATCACGCGCAAGTAGCGGTATCCTGACGGTCCGGCGGCTACCCCAGCCACCACCACAGCGCCGCGACCGCCGCAAGCACCGCCGCCACCGACAGCCCCAGCATGAAGTAGCTGCCCTTGATGATGTCGCCGATGATCTTCTTCACGCTTTCGCGGTCGTTGAGGTTGGGGAAAGGCTCGTTGGGCAGCGCCACGCCGAGGAAGCCGCAGAGCGGCGCCCAGCCATCGCTGACCTTGAACACCAGAAGCTTCTCCGGCGGCACGGCCGCTATCACCTCCTCGGTATAGGCGTTGTAGCGCGCCACCGCCTTGGCGCGGTCGTCCATCACGCCGGCAAGCGTGCGGCCCCAGATCAGTCTGTGCGACATGTCGCCGAATTTGCGGCCGAACGGCGTCAGCCATTCCAGCACCTTGAACTGCCACAATGTCTCGGTGAAGTGGATGGTGTCGATGGTGCTGTCGTACCAGGCCTCGGCGCCGCGCGGATGCAGGGTGAGCAGCACCTTGGCGTCGGGATAGGCGGCCATCAATTCGCGCCACACGCAGCATCCCGGATTGTCGACCGTCGCCTTGTAATTGGCAAAGACTCTGGTCCAGTCGTGCTGGCTGCCGGGCGGGCTGTTGGCCACCTTGCGCCAGAAGTCGAGATGGCCCTTGTTGGCCTTGTTGAGGATGACTTCCTGCATGTGGTAGCTGGGAAGGCCCAGCCTGTTCAGCGCGGCAAAGGTCGACCATGTGCCGGTGCGGCCGAATCCGGCCCCGATGAGCTCAAGCGTCATTTTAACCCCCCTTGTTGAGACCGCTTTTCTTTTTATGCCGGTCCGCTCGGAATGAGGTTGCATCCGCGCCCCTCGGCGCGCAACAATTTTCCCTGTCCAGGGCAGAAATGTGTTTGCTTTTTCGTCTGGGCCACGCGGAATGAGGGTCTGGCTATTCCCGCGGGTGAGGGAGCCTGATAATAGGTCAGTCAGATTGACCTAAATCGCATGGGCCGGAACGGTCATGCTGGACCAGATGCCGTATCCCGGGAGGTGGGCTCGTGAGTTTGATGGACCTGTTGGCGTCGCGCGCCTCGCGCATGAAGGCGTCGGAAATCCGCGAGCTGCTCAAACTGCTCGACCAGCCCGACATCATCTCCTTTGCCGGCGGCATCCCCGATCCGGCCTTGTTTCCGGCGCAAGCCATCGCCGATGCCTATGCCTCGGTGCTGGGCGGCGCGGAGGCGAGCGCAGCACTTCAGTATCAGGTCTCCGAAGGCTATCTGCCGCTCAGAAAATGGCTGGCCGGCCAGATGGGCAAGCTTGGCATCGCCTGCGACGAGCACAACATCTTCATCACCTCCGGCTCGCAGCAGGCGCTGGATTATCTGGGCAAGCTGTTCCTGTCGCCCGGCGACACAGCGCTCGTGACGTGGCCGACCTATCTCGGCGCGCTCCAGGCCTTCAACGCCTATGAGCCGCGCTACGACCGGCTGACGCCGGATGGCGGCAACATGACGCCGGCCGCCTACCAGGCGGCGGCTGCTGCCCCCTCTACTTTTGCAAAAGAGGGCGGCAAGGTGAAGTTCGCTTATCTCGTTCCGGATTTCGCCAACCCGACCGGCGAGACGCTGAACCGCCAGCAGCGCGAGGCGGTGCTCGACCTTGTCGGCGAGCTCGACATTGCCGTCATCGAGGACGCCGCCTATCGCGCGCTGCGCTATGACGGCGAGGGCCAGCCGCCGATGCTGGCGCTCGACTGCGAACGCTCAGGCGGCATCGACAATGCCCGCACGCTCTATTGCGGCTCGTTCTCAAAGATTCTGTCGCCGGGCATGCGCGTCGGCTGGGTCTGCGCGCCGCGCCGCGTCGTCGAGCGACTGGTGCTGATGAAGCAGGCGTCGGACCTGCACAGCCCGTCGATCAACCAGCTGGTCATGCACCGCGTCTCCGAGGCCGTGTACGACAGCCAGGTGGAAAAGCTGATCGGCGCCTATCGCCAGCGCCGCGACGGCTTGCTTGCAGCACTCGAAGCGGAAATGCCGGATGGCGTCAGCTGGAGCCGACCGGAAGGCGGCATGTTCGTTTGGCTGACGCTGCCCGAAGGTGCGGACGCCACGGCACTGCTCGCCCGCTCGGTCAAGGAAGCCCGCGTGGCGTTCGTGCCGGGCAACGCATTCTACGCCGACGGTTCGGGCCGCAACACGATGCGGATGAGCTTTACGCTGGCTGATGAACGCGCCGTGGGTGAGGGCGTGCCGAGGCTGGCGAAATTGATGGGCTAATCTCCCCCCTTGAGGGGGAGATGTCGCCGAAGGCGACAGAGGGGGTCGCCGCGCGTGGAGCGCTAACCTTCATCAGTCGCAGGAGGTCGCGCCCAGTCGAGCCGACCCCCTCTGGCCTGCCGGCCATCTCCCCCTCAAGGGGGGAGATTAGCTCACTCCGCCACCACCAATTTATCCTGCGTCTTCGTCTCGAAATCGCTGGCGTCGTGGCGCTCGTGCAGTTGCATGGCGGGGTCGCCGAAGGCGCGGTTGACCATGCGGCCGCGTTGCACGGTCGGGCGGGCGTCGATCGCCTTGGCCCAGCGTTGTACGTGCTCGTAGTCCTGCACCGACAGGAACTCGGCGGAATCATTGTACATGCGGCCGAGCGCCAGGCCGCCATACCAGGGCCATACCGCCATGTCGGCGATCGAATAGAAGGCGCCGCCGAGGTATTCGGTCTCCGCCAGCCGCCGGTCGAGCACGTCGAACTGGCGCTTGGTCTCCATGGCGAAGCGGTCGATGGCGTATTCGATTTTTTCGGGCGCATAGGCGTAGAAATGGCCGAAGCCGCCGCCGAGATAGGGCGCCGAACCCATCTGCCAGAACAGCCAGGACAAGGTTTCCGCGCGCGCCGGCTGTTCGGTCGGCAGGAACTCGCCGAACTTTTCCGCGAGATAAAGCAGGATCGAGCCGGACTCGAAGACGCGGACAGGCGTCTTGCCGCTGCGGTCGAGCAGCGCCGGGATCTTGGAGTTGGGGTTGACCTCGACAAAGCCCGAGCCGAACTGGTCGCCATCGTTGATGCGGATCAGCCAGGCGTCGTATTCGGCGCCCTTGTGGCCGAGCGCCAGAAGCTCCTCCAGCATGACAGTCACTTTGACCCCATTCGGCGTCGCCAGCGAATAGAGCTGCAGCGGATGCTTGCCGACCGGCAGCACCTTGTCATGCGTCGGACCGGCAATAGGCCGGTTGATGCTGGCGAACGTGCCGCCATTGGCTTTCTTCCAGCTCCAGACTTTCGGCGGGGTGTATTCGGTCATGCGGGAAATTCCTTGGGTTTGGCGGGGCGAAAACGACGGCGCGAGACTGATGGCGGAAAAGTCGGCGGAACGTAGATACTGGAACACATAGGTGCAATTCAGAAAGGTTCAACTTGTGTTGAACTATTATCGATGTCGGCGCCGCCCCTCATCGCCCTGCCGGTGTCCAGCCGATAGATGGGTAACACTTTGAACCGGATACATAGGTGACACTTCTCTCCCCCTATGCGTCCGCCGC